>NZ_JAPVYQ010000001.1:0-283600 GCF_041431935.1 Streptococcus sp. 27098_8_99
TTGTTTTAGGTTCAAAAGAAATAGACTGAATTAGAAAGGTTGGATCAGATGTGACACTTATCCTATTTTAAAATACCCACTTTCATGGTAGACTAGAGGAAAGAAAACGCTCTCAAGGAGGCTGAGCATGAAACACAAATTATGGGTCACATCACTGACGATTCTTTCTACCTGCACATTAATGGCTTGTAGTCACACCACTCAAAAGGACACAGCAGCTTCTTCTACAAAAGAAAGTAGCAGCAAAGTCGAAAAGCAAACAAGCAGCTCTTCGTCAAAGGATACTGCTTCTACAAAGAAAAACACTTCCAGTCAAGAAACCAAGCGGATTGGAAATGCAGATTATGGATACATCGATATCCCAAGTAAATGGTTCAAGTTCACGGATATCGATGGGACAGAAGCTGTCCAATATACAGATGGCAGTGGCTATAATATTGTCACCTTGAACAGCTTTACGCGGGAAAAGGCCAAAGTTCCTGCGGATATCGAGTTTAATGCTGAATTTCTAGCCAAGAAACTGGCCGTAATGTGGCAAGATAACCAAGATGTTGGGAAGATGACGGGAGCGCGGACTAAAGTCGCAGGTCTGGACGCCTACCAGCTTCAAATTGTCATGAAATCTGGTCAATACCTGATTACTTGGATCTTCCAGAAGGGTGATAAAGTGTATACTATTTCTTTTGAAGGGGATGCAGAAACCTTGAAAACCTTTATCCCATACATTGAAGACACTTGGAGTCTAGATGGAACAGGCGCTGTGACGGATTGATGAAGAGAGGCTAGAATCATTTCTAGTCTCTTTATGCTATAGAAATCGCACTTTCAAATCCTAGAAAATCATGGTAGACTAGAGGAAAGATAATACATCATTGAGGAGAGAACATGAAAAATAAGTTTCTACTCGCGTCTGTTACGTTTTTGTCTGTTGTCAGTCTGTTTGCTTGTACTAGTCCAAAGAAAGAGACTAGTAAATCAAAGGCAGCGTCTAGTTCCACTAATGTGGTGAAAGAGACTACAAAATCGAGTAGCAAGGTAGAGAAAGAAATATCAGATAGTGATAAGGGGACTGTAGAAACGAAACGAATCGGCTCAGCAGATTATGGTTACCTCAATATCCCAAGTGACTGGAAAAAGAATGATAGTATCCAAGTCGGGGATAATATTCAGTATACAGATAAAAACGCCTTCAATATTATTGTTTTAAATGCTGCCACTAGAGAAAAAGCAAATGTCCCCGAAGGAGTTGAATTTAATGCAGAGCTAATAGCTCAAAGGTTGGAGAGTAGGTGGAATGATTATAAAATTGTTGAGAAAATGACAAAATCTACGACGACTGTTGGAGGAAATGAGTCGCTTAAAATACATATATTTCTCAAGTCAGGTCTGCAGGTTGCTGGTTGGGTATTCCAAAAAGATGATAAGGTTTATTTGATTATTGTTGAAGGATTTGAGAAAACAATAACTCAATTTACTCCTTATGTCGAAAACACTTGGAGCTTAGATGGAACAGGCGCTGTGACGGATTAGTCAAGTGAGATAGATCGCAAGATCTATCTTTTTTCACGTTCTTTGTGGTATAATGCTTCTATTGTTTAAAAGAGGAAATAGAGGATGACACAGGAAATTGATATTGAAAAATACCATCAGTTAGCTCTCCAAAAGCAAAAGGAGCACCGCAAGGTATTGGCGAATCTCAAGAAGAAACCGCCTAAGAATTTAGATAAAATAGCGCAAGAAATCCACGATGAAGTTTTCCAAGAAATCGACTGTACGGCTTGTGCTAATTGCTGCAAGACCTTAGGGCCCGATTTTAAGGAAGCGGATATCACGCGGATTGCCAAGTATTTCAAGATGAAACTTCCTGCCTTTGAGGCTGAATTTCTTCAAGTTGACGAAGATGGGGACAAGGTTTTTAAATCCATGCCTTGTCCTTTTCTTGGTGGGGACAATCTCTGCTCCATCTATGATGTTCGTCCAAAAGCTTGTCGGGAATTCCCTCACACCGATCGCAAGAAGATTTATCAGATCAACCATCTGACCATCAAGAATACCCTCACTTGCCCAGCGGCTTATTTATTTGTAGAAAAATTGAAGGATCGTTTGTAATGGCGTATACATTTTTACTTTTTGATTTGGACCATACCTTGTTGGACTTTGAATCTGCTGAAGAAACAGCCTTGACGCAGATGTTAGAAGACATGAATTTTCCAGATGTACAGGCCTTTAAGGATTACTACAAACCCATGAACCAAGGGCTCTGGAAGGATTTGGAACAAAAGAAATTGACCAAGCAAGAGCTCGTGGATAGTCGGTTTGCGATTGGGTTTGCCCACTTTGGGATCACGGTTGATGGGGCTGAGATGGCTCTTCGCTACCAAGATTACATCAGTCTTCAAGGGCAGTCTTTCCCTGGTGCGGAGGACTTACTGGCCCGACTTGAAAAAGCGGGTTACCAGCTCTATGGTGCAACGAATGGAGTGACTGCCATTCAAGAAGGACGCTTGGCTCATTCTACAATCGCACCATATTTCAAAGAGGTCTTTATCTCTGAGCAGCTTCATACTCAGAAACCAGAACCTGCATTTTTTGACAAAGTTGGCCAACTGATTCCAGGTTTTAGCAAGGAAGAGACCCTCATGATCGGAGATTCTTTGACGGCGGATATCGCAGGGGGAAATGCTGCGGGGATTGATACCGTCTGGTATAACCCTGATCATAAGGAAAATACTAGCCAGGTAGTACCAACTTATACCGTTAGCAACTATCAAGAAATCGCAGATTTACTGATAAAATAAAAAATTTTAAATACTGTCAAGTTTTTTTCTTGACAGGTCTATAAAATGTGTTATAATAGATCATGTGCTAAATAGCTTGTCTATTTCACCGAAAATTAAAATATAGAAAAGAGACTTATAAAAATGGCAGTTAAAATTCGTTTGACTCGTATGGGTTCTAAGAAAAAACCTTACTACCGTATTAACGTAGCAGATTCACGTTCACCACGTGATGGACGTTTCATCGAAACAGTTGGAACTTACAATCCACTTGTTGAAGAAAACCAAGTAACTTTGAAAGAAGACCGCGTTCTTGCATGGTTGGCTGATGGAGCTCAACCTTCAGATACAGTTCGCAACATCCTTTCAAAAGCTGGTGTGATGAAGAAATTCCACGATTCTAAATTCTCAAAATAATTTTTTAAGTAGGTTGATGTATGGATACGATTGAAAATCTCATTATTGCAATTGTGAAACCCTTGATTTCACAACCGGATGCTTTAACCATCAAGATCGAAGATACTCCTGAATTCTTGGAGTACCATCTTGACCTTGATCCTAGCGATGTTGGTCGTGTAATCGGTCGAAAAGGTCGCACCATTTCTGCGATAAGAACGATTGTCTACTCTGTCCCAACTGAAGATAAAAAAGTAAGAATCGTTATTGACGAAAAATAAAAAGGCGGGACTTGGTCCCGTTTTTTTGTTGCAAGGAGAAGGAATGAAAGAAGTGACTATTCGGCAGTTACAAGCCTATTTACAAGAACATTACCAGAATACTCGGACAGAAGAAGGTTTGTTTATCAAGCTGGTTGAAGAGGTTGGCGAAGTAGCCGAGGTCTTAAATGGACGTTCTGGACGGAAAGCGGGTGTCCAAGATTCAAATGAGGAATTGGCTAAAGAACTAGCTGATATCATTCACTACACGGTCGCTATCGCGGCCATTAATGAAATCGACCTTACTAAAACTATCTTTGAAAAAGATAAAACAGCAGCCGTAAAATACCAGCACGAGCGGGATTTGGAGCAGTTTCTAGCAGATAAGTCCATTTGAGAAAATCTCTTGAACGTGATAAAATAAACGTAAGAATATTTAGTGAATTATTGTATAGAATGAGTGGTTTTGATATGAACCGATTTGAAGTAACTACAAAGATTGGTTGTCTCTCTGTTACTTATAAAAAAAGAAATAGAGTACTAGTCTGTTTAAATGGTGCTGGTTTGATACCAACTTATGAAAATTTTCTACCAATACTTGAAAAACTTCCTTCTTCAATGGGCTACCTTACAATTGATTTTCCAAATACAGGAAGGAGTTCGATTCATAACCAGGCAGGACTAAATTTTGACAGTCTGGTTGATACGGTATACGAAATTCTGAAAGGATTGGAAATTTCTGATTATATACTATGTGTTCATAGTTTAGGTGGTGTTTTGGCATTAAAGTTGATGAGTAAACCAATTAAGTGTCAAGCATTGATAGCACTTGAACCGACAACAAAAAATATAATGTTTGCTGATTTTTCCAAAAATCCTTATCCAGAAATGGAAGATCAAATGAGGATGATTGAAGAATGTGGGCCCGAAAATTATTTTAAGGGACTAACTCAAGCAACATTTGCCCCTGAAACTGATAGACTGATTTGGGAATTGATGGAAGCAAGGGGATTAGAGTTGGAAAAGCAAGTTCCTGGTTTTCAGATATCTGGAAATATTACTGCTGAAGATTTTGATAGTTTGTCCTTAGCAGATAATATTCCTATTTTCATATTTTGTCAGGCGTATAGAGAAAAAGAGTACAGAGATTCAGAATATTGGAGTACTAAAACAAAACTCATTCTAGGTGGAAATCACCACTATCTACAGTGGTCAGAGTCGGAAAAAATTGCAACTATTATTAGAGACTTGCAGAGATAAACTAATTATAAGAGGAATGTAAAGAATAAAATGAATTACTTTAATGTTGGGAAAATAGTCAATACCCAAGGCTTACAAGGAGAAATGCGGGTCTTGTCTGTGACAGACTTTGCGGAAGAACGTTTTAAAAAAGGAGCTGAGTTGGCTCTCTTTGATGAGAAGGATCGTTTTGTCCAGACGGTGACCATTGCTAGCCACCGCAAGCACAAGAACTTCGACATCATCAAGTTTAAGGATATGTACCATATCAATGCCATCGAAAAATTCAAAGGCTTTAGCCTCAAGGTTGCGGAAGAAGACTTGACAGATTTGGAGGATGGCGAGTTTTATTACCATGAGATCATCGGCCTTGATGTTTATGAAAATGACCAGCTAATCGGTCAGATCAAGGAAATCCTGCAACCAGGTGCCAATGACGTTTGGGTCGTGAAACGCAAAGGCAAACGCGACCTTCTCTTGCCTTATATCCCACCAGTGGTGCTCAATATCGATATCCCAGGAAACCGGGTGGATGTAGACATCTTAGAAGGGTTAGACGATGAAGATTGATATTTTAACCCTCTTTCCAGAAATGTTTTCTCCTTTGGAGCACTCGATTGTCGGAAAGGCCCGTGAAAAGGGACTTCTCGAGATCAACTACCATAATTTCCGTGAAAACGCGGAGAAAGCGCGCCATGTGGACGATGAACCCTATGGGGGCGGGCAAGGCATGCTTCTACGAGCGCAGCCGATCTTTGATGCCTTTGATGCCATTGAGAAAAAGAATCCGCGCGTGATCCTGCTAGATCCTGCTGGTCGGACCTTTGACCAAGCCTATGCAGAAGAATTGGCTCAGGAAGAGGAATTGATCTTTATCTGTGGCCACTATGAAGGCTACGACGAGCGGATCAAGACCTTGGTGACGGATGAGATTTCTCTTGGCGATTATGTTTTGACGGGTGGCGAGCTAGCGGCCATGACCATGATAGATGCGACGGTACGCTTGATTCCAGAAGTGATTGGAAAAGAGTCCAGCCACCAGGATGACAGTTTCTCCTCTGGCCTTCTAGAATATCCTCAATACACACGGCCTTATGAATACAGAGGGATGACGGTTCCCGATGTCCTCATGAGTGGTCACCATGAAAATATCCGTCAATGGCGCCTCTATCAGAGTTTGAAAAAGACCTTAGAACGTCGGCCAGACTTGCTAGAAAACTATGAGTTGACAGCAGAAGAAGAGAAGATGTTGGAACAAATTAAACAAGAAGACTAACAGCGTCAGCTGTTTTTCTTTTGCCTCAAAAATTTATGAAAAAAACTTTTTAAACCTACTAGTTATTGGTAACAAAATGTGGTATGCTAAGGGGTAGAGAAACTTCAAGAAAATGATTAAGTTTTGGGGGTGAGTTTAATGGGAAAGAAATTAGGAAAATCGGTTTTCACGACAGGGATTGCTGCAACAACAGTCCTATCTGGTATGTTTCATCACAAGGCAAATGCCGAAGAGGTCAAGCAAAATGAAAATCCAGAAACCAACAGCACGGAAGTAGTCGAGAAACCAATTACAGTTGATGAGTTGAAGCAAATTACTGCTCAAAAAGGCCAAGTGGTGAAAGATGTCCACTACCAAGAGCAAAAAGTGATCGATGCTCAAACGGAAGTCAAGGTTGCTGGACAAGAACTGGAAGAAAAGAAAGCAGAAGTGACGGATGCGGAAAACCTCATCGCAACGACTTCGGATGCCCAAGTTCAGAATGCAGAAAATGACGTCAAGGTGGCTCAAGCCTATGTGACTATCGAAGAAAATAAGGTTCGAGAAGCAGAAGCTGCCCATGACCAAGTCGTAGAGGCTGTTCGTCAACAGGAAAATCAAGTTACGGCTCAGGAATCTTTGGTCGATGTAGCACAAAATGAATTGAACCAAGCCAAGGCACCGATTTCAAATGATGAGAATGTGCTAAACCAGGCCTTGTTGGAGCAAAGCCAAGTCGAGCAAAGTATTCGAGAATCTCAGAATTACCTTGCGACCTTGCAAGCGAGTCAGCAAACTGGTTCAGATACAGTGGCTCAAATTGAGAACGACATCCAACTGGCTCAAACGCGTCTGACAGATTTGAAAGCGGTCATCGCTACCAAGGAAGCAGAATTGGCAGCCTTAGAACAAGCAGCGGCCAATAGCCCAGTTCAGTTAAGTCAAGCAACCTATGAAGGTTACTTGCAACACCTAGCTGACAATGGCAATGAAGCTGCAGCGAGTGCTTTAGCCCTCTACAAGCGTGGTCGCGAAGAAGACGGCTTGACAGTTGGAGAGTCTGGCTCTTTGCAAGCTAACCTCCGAGCTCTTGAAATTGCGGATGCCATCAATAGCTATCGTCGCAATGCCGGTCTGCCTGAATTGGAGCTGGATCCTTATTCCCTTCCTGCCAGTCAAGTACAGTTGGAATACTTCAAGAAAGCCAACTGGCATATGTTTAAGTATTTGCCAAATGAGAACATTGCTTATGGCTTCTCACCTGCTGGTGCGGTTGACTTTTGGTACAATGAAAAAGCGGCTTATCAAGAAGTTGCAGCTCAATATGGTCTACCAACAGACGAAACTCAAATTGATGCCAATGACATTTATATGAAAATTGGGGCTGAGGCCTTTGCTAAGGTTGGTCACTACCTCCAAATGGTAGACAACAAAGCGACAGCTTTATCAGTTGCTTATGACCCTAGCAATGCCATGTCAGAAGCAGCTTTCTTACACAGCCCGGTCCATTCAGCAGTGTCAACCAGTGCACTCGCTTACCAATTGCGTCAGGGAGCTGGCGCAACGACGACAAGATCAGATGTGAAAGCAAAATCTGATGAAGTCGCTAATCTCAAGTTAGACAAGGCCAATCAAGAGTCTCAAATCATTATCTTGCAAGGCAAATTAGAAGATGCCCGCCATGCTAATTCGAATGTAGCAGTAGAAATGGCCAATGTCCAAAAGACCATCCAAAATTACAAGATTCTTCTGGTCAGCAAGGACCATGCGGTTGAAAAGGCGAAGGCGACTCTGGATGTATCTCGAGGTCGGATTGAAGCAGCTATCCAACCAAAAGAAGCGGCACTTCAAAAAGCGAAAGATTTGTTAGCGGCTGCGCGTGAGAAATTAGATGGTTTAAAAGCGGAAGAAGCAGAAAAAGCCCAAGTCGTTCAAGAAGCGCATGAAGGCTTGAAAGCAGCTCAAGAGCGCTTGGTTGCTGCTGAAAAACGTCTTTCTGACTTTAAAAATGCTCCAGAATTATTGGTCAAAGCCCAATCCGTTTTATCAGCTGCGGTGGCTAATTTAGAGAATAAAAAAGAAAAATTGGAAGCAGAATTCACAACCCTTCAATCTTATCAAAGTGTCGTGGAACTGTTGAATTCCCAATATGAAGATCTAGCGTCACGGATGGATCCAACTATTTTAGAAGCAGCAGATATGCCAATGGATATCCGCTCAAGCAATCCAACAACTTTCTCGGATAGACCAACGGTTCTTCCAACAACTACTAATAGTCCACAAGTGCAAGCACCAACAGCTACTCCGGGGCCAAAACAAGAAGCTAAAGTAGAAGAAATCAAACCGAAAAAAGAAAACAGCCAAGCTGTGGCTGGATCTGATTCCTCCAAATATGCAGCAGCAACAACAGGTGTTGCCGTTGGGCTTCTTGCTGGATTGTTTGGTTTCAAGAAAAAGAAACAATCTTCAAAAAATGATTAAGACATACCGAAGATAGAGTGGATGCTTAGGCACTTTATTGCTTAAACTCTTCAAAGAAGATTGATGAGAGTGGGAAAAGAACTCGCTTAACAAAATGAGTTCTGTCCTGCTCTTTTTTTGTACACTTTTAGAATTCTTGAAAGAAAATGACAGAAAATGATAAAAAGTGTTGACATTTTTTGAAGATGGAGTATAATAGTCCCTGTAATCGATTGCAAAAGGAGGAGAAATGCTTAAGTCGGAACGAAAACAATTCATCCTCGAGAAGGTACTGAAGGAAAAGTTTGTTTCCTTAGAAACCCTTGTAAAAGAGCTGGGGACGTCTGAATCAACGGTTCGACGTGACTTGGATGAATTAGAAGCTGAAAGTAAACTTCGCCGGGTTCACGGCGGTGCGGAAAGCCTGCATTTTCTTCAAGAGGAAGAAAGCAATAAAGAAAAATCTATCAAAAACATTCAAGTTAAGTCAAAAATCGCGGTAAAAGCGGCAGAATTGATCAAAGATCATGACGTGATCTTTATCGATGCCGGGACGACCAATGAACTTTTGGTACAAGAAATTGTCAATCCAACGGTAACCGTGGTGACCAACTCGATTCACCATGCGACCAAGTTGGTCGAGCGAAATGTTCCGACGGTCATCATCGGTGGGAAGGTAAAATCTTCTACAGATGCTAGTATCGGAGGGATTGCGCTCAATCAGATCGGTCAGTTGAACTTTGACAAGGCCTTTCTTGGAATGAATGGAATCGATGATGAATTTTACAGCACTCCAGACCTGGAAGAAGGATCTGTCAAGCGTGCGATTATCGAAAATGCGAAAAAGACCTATATCCTAGCGGATGATTCGAAAATTGGGGTGACATCCTTTGTCAAAGTGGCTCCGATCAAGCGAGCCATGATTATCACCAATCAATGTGAACCGCAACGATTAAAGGTTTTAAAAGAAAAAACGGAGGTTATAGAGGTTTGATTTATACAGTAACACTGAATCCAGCAATTGACTATATTGTCCGTCTCGATCATGTAGAGACCGGTGCAGTCAATCGGATGGCTTCAGAAGATAAATTTGCCGGTGGTAAGGGAATCAATGTCAGTCGTGTCTTGAAACGTCTCGATATCGAGAACACAGCGACTGGATTTATCGGTGGTTTCACAGGACGCTTCATTGAAGACGTACTGACCAGTGAAGCTATTTCAACCAACTTTGTGACAGTGGACCAAGATACACGGATCAATGTCAAGATCAAAGCGGATGAGGAAACAGAGATCAATGGGAATGGCCCAGAAGTGACGGAAGCTCAGTTGCAAGAATTGCTCAACATCTTATCGAGCTTAACAGCAGATGATGTGGTAGTCTTTGCAGGATCTGCCCCATCTTCACTTGGAAATACCGTTTACAAACAATTGATCGCAGCAACTCGTGCGACAGGTGCGCAAGTCATTTGTGACTTTGAAGGGCAAACCTTGATTGATTCCTTGGAGTTCAATCCCCAATTGGTCAAACCAAACAACCATGAGTTGGGAGATATTTTTGGCGTTACCTTGACGGAATTGCCAGAAATTGAACGCTATGCCAAAGAAATTTTGGCAAAAGGAGCACAAAACGTCATTATTTCCATGGCGGGTGATGGTGCTCTCCTTGTCAGTCCAAGCGGCACTTACTTCGCAAAACCAATCAAGGGTCAAGTGAAGAATTCTGTCGGGGCTGGAGATTCCATGGTAGCAGGCTTCACTGGGAAGCTCGCAACGACGGGAGATGTCATCGAAGCCTTCAAATGGGGCGTGGCTTGTGGAACAGCGACCACCTTCTCAGATGATTTGGCAACAGCTGACTATATAAAAGAAACTTATGAAAAAGTAGAGGTAGAAAAACTATGAAAATTCAAGACGTTTTAAATAAAAACGTGATGTTGTTTGACCTTCAGGCAACAGATAAAGAGGGCGTAATCAATGAGATGGTTCAATCGCTCGTTGACAATGGTGTGGTGACAGATTTTGACACCTTCAAGGCTGGAATCATGAACCGTGAAGCACAGACTTCAACTGGTTTGGGTGACGGAATTGCCATGCCCCACAGCAAAAATGAAGCAGTCAAAGAAGCAACAGTCTTGTTTGCAAAATCAAACAAGGGTGTGGACTATGCATCACTTGATGGACAAACAACAGACTTGTTCTTCATGATCGCAGCTCCAGAAGGAGCAAATGACACTCACTTGGCAGCCCTTGCTGAATTGTCTAAGTACTTGATGAAACCAGGATTTGCGGACAAACTTCGCCAAGCAAGCACTCCTGATCAAGTGATCGCTGCCTTTGATGCAGAAGAGAAAGAAGCTGTAGCTGAAGAAGCGAAAAAAGCAGAAGCAGTCAAAGAAGCAGCATCATCTGACAAACCTCTCATCGTTGCTGTTACAGCATGTACAACTGGTATCGCCCACACTTATATGGCAGAAGAAGCCCTTATCAAAAAAGGTGAAGAAATGGGTGTTACGGTCCGCGTTGAAACCAACGGTGCATCTGGTGTCGGCAACCGCTTGACAGCTGAAGAAATCGCCAAAGCTGAAGGGGTCATCATTGCAGCGGATAAAGCAGTTGAAACCGCTCGTTTCGATGGCAAAAAATTGATCTCTAAACCAGTCGCAGCTGGTATCCGTCAGACAGAAGAATTGATCCAAACCATTTTGGATGGCAAAGCAGATGTCTTCCACGCTGAAAATGCTGCCCAAGCTAGCGCTAGCCAAGAAAAATTGAGCTTGGGTGGAGCCTTCTATAAACACCTGATGAGTGGGGTTTCTCAAATGCTTCCATTCGTTATCGGTGGTGGTATCTTGATCGCCCTTGCCTTCTTGATTGACCAAGTTCTTGGTGTGCCTCAAGATCAATTGTCTAGTCTTGGTTCTTATCATGTATTAGCAGCACAATTTAAAACAATTGGTGGAGTAGCCTTTGGCTTCATGCTTCCTGTACTTGCAGGTTACATTGGATTCTCAATCGCTGAAAAACCTGGTTTTGTAGCAGGGTTTATCGCTGGATCTATTGCTAGCTCAGGGTCAGCATTTGGAAATATCGCCTACGGTGCTGCTAAAGGTGAATTACCAGCAGCAGTATCATCTGGTTTCCTTGGTGCCTTAGTTGGTGGTTTCCTAGCAGGTGGAGTGATTCTAGTTCTTCGTAAAGCTCTTGCAGGTCTTCCACGTTCTCTTGATGGTATCCGTTCAATCCTTCTCTTGCCATTGCTTGGTGTTGGTTTGACAGGATTCTTGATGTTCCTCATCAATATTCCAATGGCTGCTATCAATACTGGTCTTAACAACTTTCTTTCAAGCTTGTCAGGTAGCTCAGCTGTCCTTCTTGGACTTCTCGTAGGCGGTATGATGGCTGTCGATATGGGTGGACCAGTTAACAAAGCTGCTTATGTCTTCGCTACAGGTACACTTGCTGAATCTGTTGCTTCAGGTGGTTCTATTGTTATGGCGGCCGTTATGGCAGCTGGTATGGTTCCTCCATTGGCAGTATTCGTAGCAACTGTATTGTTTAAAGATAAATTCACACAAGAAGAACGCGATTCAGGTTTGACAAACATTGTCATGGGTCTTTCCTTCATCACAGAAGGTGCCATTCCATTCGGTGCAGCTGACCCAGCTCGTGCCATCCCTAGCTTCATTGCAGGTTCAGCATTGACAGGTGCCCTTGTTGGTCTTGCAGGCTTGAAACTTATGGCTCCTCACGGAGGAATCTTCGTTATCGCCCTAACATCAAATCCACTTCTTTACATCTTGTTCGTATTGATTGGTGCAGTCGTAAGTGGTATCTTGTTCGGATTGCTTCGCAAACCTAAAAACTAAATATGATTAAAAGGTTGGGAATTCGCCAGCCTTTTCTTCTTGTGCTAGCGAAAAAAACACCTCATTCGGCGTTGGTATCTTGAGCTGAATTATGATATAATAAGCCTATCGCATATTTTTAGGAGAATAAAAATGGATATTCAACGTGAAAAAGAATTTGTCAGCCAATACCACTATGACGCTCGTAATTTTGAGTGGGAAAAAGAAAATGGCATCCCTGAAACAAAAGTAGATGTAAACTTTCAATTGATCAATCGTGATCAAGAACAAAACACGACTTCTTTGATTGTCATCTTGAGCTACATGATCGTTTTTGATGGGTTTGTGATCAGTGGAACCATCACTCAAATCAACCACTTATTTGGTCGTTATGTCAATGAACCAAGTGAATTCAGCAAAGACGAAGTGGAAGAATTGGCTCGCCCTTGCTTGAATATGCTCAACCGTTTGACTTATGAAGTCACAGAAATTGCCCTTGATTTACCGGGTATTAATTTGGAGTTTTAATCAATGAAATTAGCAGTGATCACGGATTCGTCTGCCTATTTACCGCAAGACGTGCTTCATCACGACGACTTATTTATTTTAGAGATACCGATCTATATCGACGGGGAGTCTTATGTTGAAGGGAAGAACCTGACACACGATGAGTTCTACCAAAAGATGGCTGCGTCTAAGGAATTGCCAAAGACTAGCCAGCCGAGTGTTGCAGAGTTAGAAGAAGTCTTATCTGGTTTGACAGCTAAGGGCTATACGCATGCTATCGGTCTTTTCTTGTCATCTGGTATTTCTGGTTTCTACCAAAATATCCAATATTTGAAGGACGAATTTGAAGGCTTGACCGTCGAATTTCCGGACTCAAAAATCACTAGTTTTCCTCTAGGAATGATGGCAGAAGACTGCTTGAAATGGGCTGGTGAAGGCCGTTCCTTTGATGAGATTGTTGCCAATGTTCAACACCAGATTGATGGAACCTCTGCCTATATCATGGTGGATGATTTGAACCATTTGGTTAAAGGTGGTCGTCTGTCAAATGGGGCTGCTATTCTTGGAAACCTCTTGAGCATCAAGCCTATTCTTCATTTTAATGATGAAGGCGTGATTGAGGTCTTTGAGAAAGTCCGGACGGAAAAGAAAGCCATGAAACGCTTGGTAGAGATTGTTGTCTCAGATATCGCAGATGGTCATTACCAAGTCTTTATCATCCATGCCAATGTTCTTGAAAAAGCAGAGGCGCTACGCCAACTGCTCATTGAAGAAGGAGTGGAAGGTGATATTCCTTTTGCTACCTTTGGAGGGGTGATTGGGACGCACTTAGGTGACCATAGCTTAGCAGTTGGGTATATCCCTATCGTTTAAGGAGAATTCTATGTCCATTAAAGTCATTATCGCAGGTTTCAAGGGAAGAATGGGACAAGCAGCCTACAAGATGGTTTCTGAAGATCCTGAGTTGGAATTAGCTGGCTTGATCGATCCATTTACTGATGAGACAGAGGTTGCAGGAGTCCCTGTCTTTAACTGCAAAGAAGATCTTGTGGGGCTAGAGGCAGATGTTTGGGTCGACTTTACCATGCCCAAGGTCGCTTACGAGAATACTCGCTTTGCAATTGAGAATGGCTTTGCGCCTGTTGTGGGAACGACTGGATTCACTCCCGAGCAGATCCAAGAATTGATAGACTTTTCACGTGAAAAGGGCTTGGGTGGTTTGATCGCGCCGAACTTTGCCATCGGAGCCGTGCTCTTGATGCAATTTGCAGCGCAAGCAGCCAAGTATTTCCCGAATATGGAAATCATCGAATTGCACCACGATAAGAAAAAAGATGCACCGAGTGGAACAGCAATTAAGACAGCTGAGTTGATCTCTGAGAAACGCGAGAAGATCCAGCAAGGTGCAGCAGATGAAGAAGAGTTGATGCCTGGAGCAAGAGGAGCAGAGTTTGAAGGGATGCGCATCCATTCAGTTCGATTGCCTGGCTTAGTCGCTCACCAAGAGGTGATTTTTGGTAGCCAAGGCGAAGGGTTGACTCTCCGTCATGATTCCTACGATCGTGTTTCCTTCATGACAGGAGTAAATCTAGGAATTAAAGAAGTTGTCAAGCGTCATGAGCTTGTCTATGGTTTGGAACACTTACTATGAGATTAGAAAAGATGCCTTCTGAGTTTCAGGAGGCTTTACCAATATTAGAGAAGATTAAAGCAGCTGGTTTTGAGGCCTATTTTGTCGGGGGATCTGTTCGAGATGCCCTCTTGGATCGTCCAATTCACGATGTCGATATCGCTTCCTCCTCATACCCAGAAGAGACCAAGGCGATTTTTGATCGCACAGTAGATGTCGGTATCGAACATGGGACCGTCTTGGTCCTTGAAAATGGTCAAGAATATGAAATTACGACCTTCCGGACAGAGGATGTCTATGTAGATTATCGTCGTCCGAGCTCCGTGTCTTTTGTGCGCTCACTAGAAGAAGACCTCAAGCGTCGTGATTTTACGGTCAATGCCTTTGCCTTAAATGAAAAAGGAGAGATTGTTGACCTCTTTCATGGACTAGAAGATTTAGAAAACAAGGTCCTTCGGGCGGTTGGCCTTCCTCACGAACGGTTTAACGAAGATGCACTCCGGATCATGCGAGGCTTTCGCTTTCAAGCCAGTCTCGGCTTTGAATTAGAAGAGGCAACCTTTGATGCCATGAAGGAGTGTGCTCCCTTACTAGAGAAGATTTCAGTAGAACGCACCTTCATCGAATTTGATAAGCTCTTGCTTTCTCCATACTGGAGACAGGGCTTGGAAGCTATGCTGGCCAGTGGAGCCTATCACTATTTGCCAGAGATGAAGGATCGTAAAGAAGCGATCGAGCGTTTGTTTGACATAGAGCTGGAATATACCTTTTCAACTTCTGAGCAAGCCTGGGCAGCTCTGGTCTTGGCACTAGAGATTCAAGATATTCCAAAATTCTTTAAGAAATGGAAGACCTCTAGAGACTTTGCCAAGACGGTGGAGCAGATCGTGGAGATTCTAAAGCTCCGAGAAAATGGAAGTCTAGACAAGCGTGCATGTTACAAGTATGAGAAGCGTTTGTTGCTAGTGGCTGAAGAGCTCCGTGAAGCGTATGCCTTGAGTGTGGATTATTTGGCCATTGAGCGTGTCTATGATAGCTTGACCATTCATGATAAGCATGAAGTCGTGGTTAATGGCGGTATGCTGATCAAAGACTACGGCTTTCAACCAGGTCCAGCCTTAGGAGACATTTTGACAAAGATCGAATATGCCATTGTCGATGGGGAACTGGCCAATGAAAAAGAGGCCATCATCGCCTATATCCAACAAGCAAAAGAGGAGGAAAAATGAGCGATTTTATTGTCGATAAATTAACCAAATCTGTCGGAGATAAGACCGTCTTTCGTGAGATTTCCTTTATCATTCACGACTTGGATCGGATCGGATTGATCGGGGTCAATGGGACTGGAAAAACCACGCTGTTGGATGTGTTGTCAGGTCGCTCTGGCTTTGATGGAGATGTGAGTCCTTTTTCTGCCAAGAGTGATTATACAATTGGCTACTTGACGCAGGAACCTGATTTTGATGATCAAAAGACAGTTCTGGATACGGTGCTATCTAGTGATTTGCGTGAAATGCAGCTCATTCGCGACTATGAGTTCTTGATGGCGGATTACCGAGAAGAGAACCAAGCACGTCTTGAAAAGGTCATGGCGGAGATGGATTCGCTCAATGCTTGGGAAATCGAGAGTCAGGTCAAGACAGTCCTTTCAAAGCTTGGGATTGAAGACCTGAATGCCAAAGTTGGGGATCTATCTGGGGGCTTGCGTCGTCGGGTGCAATTGGCACAGGTTTTGCTGTCTCATCACGACCTGCTCTTACTAGATGAGCCGACCAACCACCTAGACATTGATACCATCGAATGGTTGACCAATTTCTTGAAGAACTCTAAGAAAACCGTGCTCTTCATTACTCACGATCGCTATTTCTTGGATAATATCTCGACGCGGATCTTTGAGTTGGATCGAGGTGGATTGATCGAGTATCAGGGCAACTACCAGGATTATGTCCGCTTAAAGGCTGAGCAAGACGAGCGTGATGCAGCACTTCTTCATAAGAAGCAGCAACTCTATAAGCAGGAGTTGACCTGGATGCGGCGTCAACCTCAGGCGCGTGCGACCAAGCAACAGGCGCGGATCAATCGATTCCATGATCTCAAGCAAGACTTGTCTGGTCAAAGCAACCAGACGGATTTGGAGATGAACTTTGAGACCAGTCGGATCGGAAAGAAAGTCATTGAGTTTAAAGATGTGAGTTTTGCTTTTGAAAACAAACTGATTTTACAGGACTTTAACCTCTTGGTGCAGAATAAGGATCGCATTGGGATCGTTGGGGATAATGGCGTCGGCAAGTCCACCCTACTCAATCTGATCGCTGAGCGACTGCAGCCTCAGTCAGGTCAAGTCATTATCGGGGAAACCGTGCGGGTGGCTTATTTCTCTCAACAGATTGATGGCTTGGATGAGAGCAAGCGCGTGATCAATTTCTTGCAAGAAGTGGCTGAGGAAGTCAAGACGACTGTCGGAACAACTTCGATAGCTGATCTCTTGGAGCAATTCCTCTTCCCACGTTCTATGCACGGGACCCTGATCGAAAAACTCTCTGGTGGGGAGAAGAAGCGGCTCTTTCTCTTGAAACTCTTGATTGAAAAACCTAATGTGCTTCTCCTCGATGAGCCGACCAATGACTTGGATATCGCTACCTTGACGGTTTTGGAAAACTTCCTTCAAAACTTTGGAGGGCCCGTCATTACCGTCAGCCACGACCGTTATTTCCTAGACAAGGTGGCAAGTAAGATCCTGGCATTTGAAAATGGGGGAATTCGTGAGTTCTTTGGCAATTATACCGATTACCTGGATGAAAAAGCCTTTGAAGCAGCTCAAGTAACGGCCAGTCACAAGGTTGAAAAAGAGAAACCTGTCAAGCCCAAAGAAGAGAAGAAGCGCATGAGCTACATGGAAAAGCAAGAGTGGGCGAGCATTGAAGCAGATATCGAAGCCATTGAAAATCGGATTGCAGAGATTGAAGTGGAGATGAATGAAAACGGCTCTGACTTTGGCAAATTGTCAGCCCTTCAAAAAGAACTGGATCAGGAAAATGAGCGACTACTTGAGAAGTACGATCGCTATGAATACCTGAGCGAATTAGATGAATAAGGAGGCCCTATGAATCAATTGAACCGGATATCCCTTGGGATTTCAGCTACTATTTTTACCATTATCGGTATCGTCTTGTTTATCAATCCGATTGAGCACATCGGCTCATTTAGCTGGTTGATTTCCTGTGGCTTCTTTTTAATTTCCCTTTCGCGCTTTTCACGCTATTATAGATTGCGCCAAGCTGGTATCATTCAGCAGCAACAGCTCTTTCACAGTATGGTCGCCTTGGTTTTTGCGGTCTACTTACTGCTTTATGGCTACAAGACTTTGCCGATTGTCTTTCCAGTCACTTTAGGAATTTGGCTGATCTATCGTTCGATTTTGAACTTCCGAAAAGCCAATTTCTACTCGAGGAAGGTTGAGGAACTGTCCAAGCGTTATATTTTCTTTGCCTTGCTACAGCTCTTCATAGGTTTATTCTTAATCGTTAGCCCACTCTCGATAAGTGTCTTTCTTTTAAATATTATTGGCTTGATTTTCCTCATTTTAGGATTGCAATCCTTTAGTCTCTTGTTAAAAAGTTAAGAAAAGTTACGTGCAAACCTTTGCGTTTGATAAAAAGTCTGATATAATAGAACTGTAAGTGTTTACAAGTTTGAAAGGAGTTACAGATGTCTAAAAAAATTATTGGGATTGACCTTGGAGGAACTTCAATTAAGTTTGCCATCCTTACTTTGGATGGGGAAGTTCAAGAAAAATGGTCTATTAAAACAAATATCTTGGATGAAGGTAGCCATATCGTAGATGATATGATCGAATCCATCGCGCATCGTTTGAAGATGCTTGAGCTTGATGCTTCTGAGTTCCAAGGAATTGGAATGGGTTCACCTGGTGTTGTTGACCGTGAAAAAGGTACCGTTATCGGTGCCTACAACTTGAACTGGAAGACCCTTCAACCAGTCAAAGAAAAGATCGAAAGTGCCCTCCATATTCCATTCTTTATCGATAATGATGCCAACGTTGCTGCTTTGGGTGAACGTTGGAAAGGGGCTGGTGAAAACCAACCAGATGTCGTATTCATGACACTTGGTACAGGTGTCGGCGGTGGGATCGTCGCTGAAGGTCGTCTCTTGCACGGTGTACGTGGAGCTGCTGGAGAACTTGGTCACATCACGGTTGACTTTGATGATCCAATCCAATGTACCTGTGGTAAGAAAGGTTGTCTTGAAACGGTTGCGTCAGCAACAGGGATCGTCAACTTGACTCGTCGTTACGCCGATGAGTACGAAGGGGACTCTCAATTGAAAGTCTTGATCGACAACGGAGAAGAAGTAACGGCTAAAACGGTCTTTGACCTGGCAAAAGAAGGCGATGCTCTTGCTTTGATCGTCTACAAGAACTTCTCACGTTACCTTGGACTTGCTGCTGCTAACATTGGTTCAACCTTGAACCCATCTAAGATCGTTATCGGTGGTGGGGTTTCTGCTGCTGGAGACTTCCTCTTGGATGGTGTGCGCAAGGTCTTTGAAGAAAACTCATTCCCACAAGTGCGTGAATCTACTCAATTGGCACTTGCTACTTTGGGAAATGACGCCGGTGTTATCGGTGCTGCATCCCTTGTATTACAATAAGATGAAATGGAGATCTGGCTCGTGCTGGGATCTCCTTTTTTTCTGTCTCCTGTGATATAATGAAGACAAAACTGGATTCAAGGAGAGTATATGACAAAAGCAGATACAATTTTTAAAGAAAGCATTCGAAAGATCATGGAAGAAGGGGTCTGGTCAGAGCAGGCGCGCCCTAAGTACAAGGATGGTAGAACGGCCAATTCCAAGTACATCACGGGAGCCTTTATGGAATTCGACCTCGCAAAAGGCGAGTTTCCTATCACCACCCTTCGTCCCATCGCGATTAAATCAGCTATCAAAGAAATGCTCTGGATCTACCAGGATCAATCGAATAGCTTAGACCTTTTAGAAGACAAGTACAATGTCCACTACTGGAATGACTGGGAAGTGGGAGATAGCCGGACAATCGGTCAGCGCTATGGAGCTGTCGTCAAAAAGCATGACATTACGAATAAAATCCTCAACCAATTAGAAGCCAATCCTTGGAATCGCCGCAATATCATCTCGCTCTGGGATTATGATGCTTTTGAGGAGACCGACGGACTCTTGCCATGTGCTTTTCAGACCATGTTTGACGTGCGTCGCGTAGAAGGAGAGATCTATCTAGATGCAACTCTGACCCAGCGTTCTAATGATATGTTGGTAGCCCACCATATTAATGCCATGCAATATGTAGCCCTTCAGATGATGATTGCCAAACACTTTGGTTGGAAGGTAGGGAAGTTCTTTTATTTCATTAACAACCTTCATATCTATGACAACCAATTTGAACAAGCAGAAGAATTACTCCGTCGCGAGCCCTCTGATTGCCAACCGCACTTGGTCTTGAACGTGCCAGACGGAACCAATTTCTTTGATATCAAACCAGAAGATTTTGAACTGGTCGATTATGATCCAGTGAAGCCACAGTTGAAGTTTGATCTTGCGATTTAGTGATAAATCAAGGTTTTTTGATGCCCTGATCTATGGGTGAAATCCTTTCAGAATTAAAACAATTTTAGCTAAAAATTTTTACTCATTTTTGAGTCAAAACATTTTGAAAATCGTTCGGGTTTTGTTAAAATAGATAAGGTTTGGAAAAACTAAACAATTTAAAAAAGAATGTTAATTTATAGATAAATATGGAGGTCCATTAGATGGGGAAAGACTTATTTAATGATCGTATTAGCAGATTCTCAATTCGTAAATTGAATGTGGGTGTTTGCTCAGTACTTTTGGGAACACTTGTCATGGTTGGTACAGCCGCAAGTGCAGCCGCAGAAGAAAAGACAGATACGACAAGTGAAAATGTAGCAGCAGTGGCAACAGCGTCAGAAGCGACCGCAACATCAACAGCTACTTCAGCAGCATCAACAGCTGAAACAACGAGCACAGCTCCAACAACTTATGAAGCAAATCCAGCTGTTACAGCAGCAGCGACTTCAACAGCACCTGCTTCAACTAGCGAAGTAAGTAGCACAAGTACAGCAGCTTCAGCAACATCTGCTACCTCAACTGCACCGGGAACATCAACCGCTGCAACACCAAAATTAGAAGCAACTACGCCAGCAAACAAGGCAGAAGAAGCAACTGCAACAAGTGCAGATAAAAAAGAAACACCAACTCTTTCAGCTGGACAAGGTGTAACAGCAAACAATACAGTAGCAACGGAAGAGACAGCCCAAACTTCTGGTAAAAAACGTAATCGTCGTGCCCTTGGTGATGCCAATGATCCAAGCTTAATCGGGGATGACGTTGAAGATGCAACTTCAACACCAAAAGTTGAAAAACCAGGCCTTACAACAAATATCGATGCTAAAGACATAGCCAGCCAAATCTCTTGGTTGGACTTTGGCGATACAGCCAACTGGACAGGGACTACTACAACATCAAAAGGTGAACTTGCTCTCCAAGTCGGCGCGACCTACACCAAGGAAATTATGCCGGGCTATGTGGTTACCATCAAAGTCAAGTCTTTGAAACCCTTCCAAGCGACAGAAATATACAAAAAACGCCTTGAAGAACGAGGAGCAACAGAAGCTGAAAAAGCGACCTATGACCCCAATGCTAGAAATGGTTATGTGAATGGAAATGCAAATCCGTTTACCTTGGCGGAATTTAATGCCGGTGAAGAAGCTAAGGTTATTGCCGAGCCTCAAAACCGTTGGACTGAAATTAAAGGCGAGGGGATTGATACTGGTACAACTAAGAAAACTACTATTAGTTCAGAATTAACCGGCGGGAACATTGGGATCCAGTTTGAAGTTTCTGCGACCTTCCGTGGCAAAACCGTCAAACCTGCCATTGTCATGGCAGATGGTGAGTCAGCTAACCCTGGTGAATTGGTTCTGTTTACCACCAATGGAGAAGGATGGAAACACATTGGTGAGTGGTATAAATATGGAAAAACATATACTAGAACGTTTATTCCACAAAATACAGACAATTTATTTGGTTCAAACCCTTCCACCAATATAGACGGCATGAATTTCGGTAGAACTAATCTTGACCAACTTCGTAGAACAACTCAAGTTGGACCAAACAAAAAAGAGGTTGCCTGGAAGTACTTTGGAAGTGCTGATTTAACAACTGGAGGTCTCGGAACAGGAGTCTTCGGACCAAATATTTCTGCAAGTGATGTTGCTGTTCCTCTTGTTATGACAAAGGGAGCTTCTGAAATCGGTCTTTACATTGCTTCAGGTGGTAAACAATCTGCTATGGTTGGATTTTTCCCGCTTGATGAAGGAGATGCGCCTGAATCATACGGTAAAGCTATTCATTCGATTGCAACTGTAGATGGAATTACTGGTAAGAAAGTGAACCAACCTTATCTCGGTCACTTGAGTCCTGATATGGATGAAAACAATACCCTTGATTGGACGGGTGATGACAAGGCGACCACTGCGGATGAAGGCATCGACCAATTACTTCCAAATGATCTCAAAGGAAAAACTAATGAGCTGATCAAGATGGACCGGACACGTCCAGGTAATTACACCATTTCAGTGGAAGCTCATACGGGTGGAGCAGCAAAAGCTAACATCTATGGTTGGATAGATTTCAACCAAAACGGAACCTTCGATGAAGATGAACGTTCTGATTTAACAACTATTACCCAAGATGGAACGGCTACGTTAAGCTTTACAAAGAGTAAAACCTATATTGATCCTAGTGTCAATGAATTGGGTGTTCGGATCCGTATCGCTAAGAATGCTAAAGAAATTGAAAGCCCAACCGGTATGGCCTTCTCAGGGGAAGTTGAGGACTTCAAGACTCAAATCACCCACCCACCAAAAGGGGAATTTAAAGAAACAACTGGCCTTCAAGGTGCGAAGCAAACTGCAACTGTAGCCTTTACCGCTCGTGGTTTGCAAGGCTATAGCCTAACTGAGCCAGCAAAAATTGATGAAACAGTAGCTCCACAAATGATAGATAACCGTACAGGGCAAGTCGTTACACCTGGCGCAGATGGCTACTATGCTGTAGCTGGTCAAGGGAAGTACAAGATCACTCCAAACGGAACTTCTGTGGATGTTGAGTTCATTCCTGAAGATCACTTCCTTGGAACAGCTGACGGTATCTCTATC
The DNA here is from genome assembly GCF_041431935.1 of Streptococcus sp. 27098_8_99. Classification (NCBI taxonomy): domain Bacteria; kingdom Bacillati; phylum Bacillota; class Bacilli; order Lactobacillales; family Streptococcaceae; genus Streptococcus; species Streptococcus sp. 27098_8_99. The sequence continues at coordinate 22,601 of NZ_JAPVYQ010000001.1, forward strand.
CGTCGTACAGACAGCAATGGCTACGATACAGGTTGGTCAACAAAATTCCCAGCTGATGAAGCCAATGTAGATACTGTTTTAAATACCATGGATGGTCTTTATATCCCAACTGTTACACCAACGGATATTGAAGGGGTAGATAAGACTTCGACAGATGTCCAAGGTGCTACTCAAACCGGTACACCAACCTTTAACACAACTACAACTAATGCTAATGGCGAAAAGATCTCTGTCACTCCAAGCTTGGAATATCCTGCTAAATTGGTGGACCCAGCGACTGGTCAAGTAACCAATGCAACCTCTGTAACAGTAGCAGGCGAAGGAACATACAGCATTGATGATGCTACTGGTAAAGTAACCTTTGTTCCAGAACCAGGATTCACAGGTACAGCTCAAGGTGTTACCGTATCCGTAACAGCTCCTGTCGGAAAAGATAAAGACGGTACCGTCCGTGATGAATACCTTAAGACAGCAACAGCTAAATACACACCAACAGTTACTCCAATCACAGTGACTCCTACAAACAAGGTTTCTGCGGACATTCAAAACGTTCCTCAAACCCAAACACCAACCTTTGATTTGAGTAGCGATAAGACTGCTGAAATCACAAGCAAGAAATTGGTAGATCCAGCAACTGGCCAACCGACTGACGAAACAACGGTGACAGTAGCAGGTGAAGGAACTTACACAATCGATCCTACTACAGGAGCAGTGACCTTCACACCTGAAAAAGACTTCGTTGGAACTGCAACTGGTGTGACAGTTCAAGCAACTGCTACAATTACCAATGCAGACGGTAAGACTGCAACTATCACATCTGATGCAACTTATACACCAATAGTTGTAGCAGCTGTTCCAACAGCAAAACCTGCAACTTCAAAAGATATCCAAGGTGCGATTCAAACCGGTACACCAACCTTTGCAGGAAAAACTGTTCAAGTAAATGGTGAAGATAAAGAGATCACCATTAAAGAAAATAGCTATAAACTTTTGGATAAAGATGGCAACGAAGTAGCAACTACTCCAGCTTATGCTGCCGATGGTACTACTGAAATCGGTACCTACTCAATTGATCCAGCAACTGGTCAAGTGACCTTCACACCGACTGATAAATCTTACACTGGTGCAGTGACACCAGCCAAGGTTCAAGCGGAAAGTTCTAACGGCATCAAGGTGGATACAACTTACACACCTGAAATCGTTCCTGTCACACCGACAGCAACACCAGCTGAAACAGAAGATATCCAAGGTGCTACACAAACTGGTAAACCTGAATTCAAGGGTGGAACAGTGACTGTTAATGGTGTTGAGAAGACAGTTGCCATCAATGAAAATGTTCCAGCAACCTTCGATGATGGTTCAACTACGAAGACTGTAGATGGTGTAGGTACTTACACTGTAGCTGCAGATGGTACCGTAACCTTTGTTCCTGAAAAAACATTCATCGGTACAGCACCAGCTGTAACTGTTGTTCGTGAAGACATGAACGGAACTAAGGCTTCAGCAACTTACACACCAACAGTTACACCAGTAACCCCAACAGCAACTCCAGCTGAAACAACAGGTGTTCAAGGTGCTACACAAACTGGTAAGCCTGTATTCACTGAAGGCGACAGCCGTGTACCAATGAATGATGATGTTGCTGCAACATTTGACGATGGATCAACAACTAAGACAGTTGATGGCGTTGGTACTTATACAGTAGCAGCAGACGGTACTGTTACATTTGTTCCAGACCCAAGCTTTACTGGTACTGCACCAGCCGTAACCGTTGTTCGTGAAGACAAGAACGGAACCAAAGCATCTGCGACTTACACACCAACTGTAAATCCAGTTACTCTTACTCCAACAAATAAAGTTTCTGAGGATATTCAAAATGTTCCTCAAACAGAAACTCCTACATTTGCATTGAGTGATGATGAAACTGCTCAAATTACAAGTAAGAAATTGATTGACCCTGCAACAGGTCAACCAACCGATGAAACAACTGTAACAGTAGCAGGTGAAGGAACTTACACAATCGATCCAACTACAGGAGCAGTAACCTTCACACCTGAAAAAGACTTTGTCGGAACTGCAACTGGCGTGAAAGTCCAAGCAACTGCAACAATTACCAATGCAGACGGTAAGGCTTCAACCATCACTTCAGACGCAAGTTACACACCAACAGTTGTAGCAGCTGTTCCAACAGCTAATCCAGCTACATCTAAAGATATTCAAGGCGCGACTCAAACCGGTACACCAACCTTTGAAGGTGCAACTGTTCAAGTTAGTGGTCAAGATAAAGCTATCACCATTAAAGATAATAGCTACACACTTTTGGATAATGATGGTAATGAAGTAACAAGCACACCAGCTTATGCGGCAGACGGTACTACTGAAATCGGTACTTACTCAATTGATCCAGCAACTGGACAAGTAACCTTCACACCAACTGATAAATCATACACCGGTGCAGTTACACCTGTTAAGGTTCAAGCTGAAAGCTCAAACGGCATCAAGGTAGATACAACCTACACACCTGAAATTGTTCCAGTAACTCCAACAGCTACACCAGCTGAAACAACGGATATTCAAGGGGCTACTCAAACAGGTAAACCTGAATTCAAGGGCGGAACCGTAACAGTTGATGGCGTTGAGAAAACGGTAGAAATCAATGAAGATGTTCCAGCAACATTTGACGATGGCTCAACTACCAAGACAGTTGATGGCGTTGGTACTTACACAGTAGCAGCAGACGGAACTGTAACCTTTGTCCCTGAGAAATCATTCACAGGTAAAGCACCAGCAGTCACAGTTGTCCGTGAAGATATGAACGGAACAAAAGCTTCTGCAACCTACACACCAACTGTAACTCCTGTCACACCGACAGCGACACCAGCTGAAACAACTGATATCCAAGGTGCGACACAAACTGGTAAGCCTGTATTTACTGAAGGCGACAGCCGTGTGCCAATGAACGATGATGTTCCAGCAACATTTGATGATGGTTCAACAACTAAGACAGTTGACGGCGTTGGTACCTACACAGTAGCAGCAGACGGAACAGTTACATTTGTACCAGAAAAATCATTTGTTGGTACTGCACCAGCGGTAACAGTTGTGCGTGAAGACATGAACGGAACCAAAGCTTCCGCGACATATACACCAACCGTAACACCAGTTACACCAACTTCAGAAGATACAACATCTACTGACAAACAAGGTCAAACGCAAACAGGTACACCAACCTTCACACCAGGTAATGAAAACGTCCCAATGGATGATGATACACCTGCAACATTTGAAGATGGATCAACAACCAAGACTATTCCAGGTGAAGGTACTTATACAGTAGCTCCAGATGGAACTGTTACTTTCGTACCGGAAAAATCATTCACAGGAACAGGTACAGGCGTAACTGTGAAACGTGTCGATAAGAACGGTACTCCAGTTACAGCTAAGTACACACCAACTGTGACACCAGTAACACCAACAGCAACTCCTGCTGAATCAGAAGCACCTCAAGGTGTGGTTCAAACTGGAACTGTAACCTTCACTGAAGGTGACCCAGTTGCACCAATCGACAAGGATACCATTACTCTTCTTGACGAAAATGGTCAGCCAGCAGCATCAGTAGAAGCGAAATCACCATCAGGTGATGTGATCGGTACCTTCACTGTTGATAAAGAAACAGGTGTTGTGACCTTCACACCAACTGATAAATCTTACTCAGGTGAAGTCGTTCCAGTTAAGGTTCAAGCTAAAGACGCTAACGGAACAGCTGTAGAAACAACCTACACACCTAAGATTACACCGGTCGTACCAACTGCTGAACCTGCAACATCTACAGATATCCAAGGTAAAACACAAACAGGCAAACCAATATTCACACCGGGTAACCCAGATGTACCAATGGATGATGATACACCTGCAACCTTTGAAGATGGTTCAACTACGAAGACCATTCCAGGTGAAGGAACTTACACAGTTGCTCCAGACGGAACCGTAACCTTCGTACCAGAAAAATCATTCACAGGAACAGGTACAGGCGTAACAGTGAAACGTGTTGATAAGAACGGTACACCAGTTACTGCAACTTACACACCAACTGTAACACCAGTAACACCAACTGCTGAGCCAGCAACATCTACAGACATCCAAGGTAAGACACAAACAGGCAAACCAACATTCACACCAGGTAACCCAGATGTACCAATGGATGATGATACACCTGCAACCTTTGAAGATGGTTCAACAACTAAGGTAATTCCAGGCGAAGGAACCTACACAGTGGCTCCAGATGGAACAGTTACATTTGTACCAGAAAAATCATTCACAGGAACAGGAACAGGCGTGACTGTTAAACGTGTTGACAAGAACGGTACACCAGTTACAGCTAAGTACACACCAACTGTAACTCCGGTAATACCAACAGCAGAACCAGCTACAACTATTGGACCAAAAGGTAAAGAACAATCTGGTAAACCAGCATTCAAGGAAGGCGATAGCCGTGTTCCAATGAATGATGATGTTCCAGCTACATTTGACGATGGTTCAACAACTAAGACTATTCCAGGAGTTGGTACTTACACAGTGGTAGCAGACGGAACTGTAACCTTCACACCAGAACCTGAATTTACAGGAACTGCACCAGCAGTGACAGTGGTTCGTGAAGATGTGAATGGAACTAAAGCTTCTGCAACATACACACCAACTGTTCTTCCAATCACTAAATTTGTTGATAAAGAAGGTAAGGAAATCCCAGGATACCCTACAGTTGATGGAGAAGAGCCAAAAGCTGAAATTCCAGGTTACCGCTTTGTGGAAACGAAGAAATTGCCTAATGGTGATACTGAACACGTCTATGAAAAAGTTACAACTTCATACGTAGACGAAAATGGTAATCCTATCCCAGGTAACCCTACAGAAGATGGGGAACAACCGAAGAAAGATATCCCAGGTTATGACTTTGTGAAGACTATTGTAGATAAAGATGGAAACATTCAACATATCTACAAGAAGACTGTGACACCAACTCCAACACCGGATCCAACTCCGACACCAGAGCCACAGCCACAGCCTACTCCACAGCCACAACCACAACCTACTCCACAACCAAAACCAGAAGAGCCAACGATTCCTGTCGTTCCAGAAACGAAAGAAGAAGTGAAGTATATCGATCCACAAAATCCTACTGCACAACTTCCAAATACAGGAACAAAAGAATCTTCTACTGCTGGTCTTGCAATCTTTAGTGCTTTAGCAGGTCTCTCATTGTTTGGATTTGCAAAACGCAAAAAAGAAGACTAAGCTAACTTGTGGCTAAGAAAAACCGCGAAAATCTCGCGGTTTTTTCTGTTTGTATTTGAAAAAATATCCTCCAAACTAGATAGTTGAAATCAGTCTTTTATAAGAAAATTTGATAAAATAGAAGTATCAGTGTAAAGGATGAGAGAATGAAAAAGATTATTGGTATCTGGGCTCAAACTGAAAATGGCATTATTGGAAAGGACCAAGTCATGCCTTGGCATCTGCCAGCTGAGCTTCAGCATTTCAAAGAAACGACCATGGGACAAGCAATTCTCATGGGAAGAGTGACCTTTGATGGAATGAATAAAAGGGTTCTACCAGGTCGGACCAGCATTATCTTAACGCAAGATCAGACTTATGATCCTGAAAATGATGCTGTACTCGTCATGCACAGCAAAGAAGAAGTCTTGGAGTGGTATCAGAACCAAGAGAAGAATCTTTTCATTATTGGAGGCAGTCAGATTTTAAGGCTCTTTTCTGACCAATTAGAAGAGTTAATCCAGACCATGATTCATGCAACGATTGATGGCGATACATTGGCACCGAGATTTGAAGAGAACCGCTATGAAAGAGTCCGTCAAGTCCATCATCCGAAAGATGAGAAGAACCCATATGATTTCACGGTCAACTATTATAAGAGAAAGGATTTAGACTAATGGAGCGAAGTGTCTTTGGTTTTTTTACAGCTGTCCTATGTGTCATCTGTTTGATTTGTGCCTTACAAACCTTTCGTAAAAAACGGTTTGGCCTCGCTATTTTATTCTTACTAAATGCTTTTACCAATCTTGTGAATTCCATTCACGCCTTTTACATGACCTTATTTTAAACTAAATAGAAACAGAAAATGACAGAAAGAGGAAATACATGCCAACGAATCAAAACAATGATATGATGGTTTATTGCTCATTTTGCGGAAAGAGTCAAGATGAAGTCCAAAAAATCATTGCAGGAAACAATGCGTTTATCTGTAATGAATGTGTAGAGTTAGCTCAAGAAATCATCCGCGAGGAGCTTGCTGAAGAAGTACTTGCTGACCTTAGTGAAGTTCCAAAACCAATCGAATTGCTCCATATCTTGAACCACTACGTCATCGGTCAAGATCGGGCTAAACGTGCTCTTGCTGTAGCGGTATACAACCACTACAAACGCATCAACTTCCACGATACGCGCGAAGACGAGACAGATGTTGAATTGCAAAAATCAAACATCCTCATGATTGGCCCTACTGGTTCAGGTAAGACTTTTTTGGCCCAAACCTTAGCACGTAGCTTGAATGTCCCATTTGCCATTGCAGATGCAACAGCCTTGACAGAAGCTGGTTATGTAGGAGAAGACGTTGAAAATATTCTCTTGAAACTTCTTCAAGCAGCTGATTTTAACATCGAGCGTGCAGAACGAGGCATCATCTATGTAGATGAAATTGATAAGATCGCTAAGAAAAGTGAAAATGTCTCTATCACTCGTGACGTTTCTGGTGAAGGAGTGCAACAAGCTCTCTTGAAGATCATCGAAGGAACCGTCGCTAGTGTCCCACCTCAAGGTGGACGCAAACACCCACAACAAGAGATGATCCAAGTGGATACCAAGAATATTCTCTTCATCGTAGGTGGGGCTTTTGACGGGATCGAAGAAATTGTCAAACAACGTCTTGGTGAAAAAGTCATCGGTTTTGGTAAAAACAATAAAGCCATTGATGAATCAAGCTCTTACATGCAAGAAATCGTTGCAGAAGATATTCAAAAATTCGGGATTATCCCAGAATTGATCGGACGTCTTCCAGTCTTTGCTGCTCTTGAGCAATTGACAGTTGACGATCTTGTCCGTATTCTCAAAGAGCCACGCAATGCCTTGGTAAAACAATACCAAACCTTGCTCTCTTATGATAACGTTGAATTGGAATTTGATGATGAAGCCCTTCAAGAGATTGCCAATAAAGCTATCGAAAGAAAAACAGGAGCTCGTGGACTTCGCTCCATTATCGAAGAAACGATGATGGATGTCATGTTTGAAATTCCAAGTCAAGAAGATGTCAAACTTGTTCGAATTACAAAAGAAGCTGTAGATGGAACTGAAAAACCAATTCTCGAAACAGCCTAGAAAGATAAAATATGGAAATTAACACACATAATGCGGATATCCTCTTAAGCGCTGCAAATAAGAGTCATTATCCTCAAGATGAAATTCCAGAAGTTGCACTTGCCGGTCGATCCAATGTCGGCAAGTCTTCTTTTATTAATACTCTCTTAAATCGAAAAAACCTGGCCAGAACATCTGGCAAACCAGGAAAAACTCAATTGCTCAATTTCTTCAATATTGATGATAAACTCCGCTTGGTAGACGTACCTGGTTATGGCTATGCACGTGTCTCTAAAAAAGAACGCGAGAAGTGGGGACGGATGATTGAAGAATACCTCACCAGCCGTGAGAACTTAAAAGCAGTCGTTAGCCTAGTCGATTTTCGTCACGAACCTTCAGCAGATGATGTCCAGATGTATGAGTTCTTAAAATATTATGAGATTCCTGTGATCTTAGTTGCTACCAAGGCAGATAAGATTCCGCGTGGAAAATGGAACAAACACGAATCGATCATCAAGAAAAAACTAGATTTTGATCCTGCTGACACCTTTATTGTCTTTTCTTCTGTAACCAGGGAAGGACTAGAGAAGTCATGGGATGCTATTTTAGAAAATGCGTTTTACGAAATAAATTGAAATGACATGAAAATGTCATTTTTGTTTTGGATTTATCTCGCAATTGTAATACAAGTGTAATATAAGTGCCTTTGTTATCTTCTATTTATATGGTATAATCTCTATAAAGATAAAAGATGATAAAAAATTAATTGGAGATAAATTGTATTATGAAAAAGAAAATACGGAATAAAACGAAATTATTTAGTTTGTTCGTTTCTGTATTAGCAGTGGGGACATTTGCTGCTGCTATGAGCGAGTACGTCACATCAGTTGGTGCTAATGATGGAACTTACCAAGCTTATTCAGACCCTACTGAAGCTTTCATCTCACAAATTGGTGAGTCAGCTCGTCAGCTCGGTCAAGCGAATGACCTTTATGCTTCCGTTATGATCGCACAAGCTATCCTTGAAAGTGGATCAGGTCAGTCTGGCTTGTCTTCTTATCCACATTACAATCTTTTTGGTATTAAAGGAAGTTATGCTGGTCAATCTGCAGTGATGCAAACTTGGGAAGATGACGGTGCTGGAAATGCCTATACGATTAATGACGCATTTCGTTCTTACCCATCTTACTATGAATCATTGCAAGACTATGTAGCTGTATTGAAACAAGGACATTTTGCAGGTGCATGGAAGAGCAACACCTCTAGTTACCAAGATGCAACAGCAGCTTTGACAGGGGTTTATGCGACAGACACAAGCTACTATGCAAAACTTAATAATATCATTGAAACCTATAATTTGACTCAATATGATTCACCAAATGTTCAAGGTGGTATTACAGGTTCGGTATACAATCCATATCGTCAACAGTTCACTTCACAAGAAATCTTGAATTTGGATATCGCTTGGGCGAACCGTTTGAATTATTAATACTAAAACAGGCATCTGCCTGTTTTTTTATTTGTTTTTAGCACACATTGATATTCGATATAAAACGTATGTGATGAAAAAATAATAATTCTCCCTGAAAACCTTTTCATTCTTTTCTCTCTATGTTATAATGATTTTATTCACAAACATTATATAAGGAGAATAGTATGTCTGAATCTAATTTTATTCAAAAAGTTGGAGCGGCGTGTAATAAGAAGGAAGATCTCTATCAGAAATCTAAAACGCGCTATGCAGTCCGTTCTATTTTTGCTGGTGGATTTCTCACTTTAAGTACTGCGGTCGGAGCTGTTGCAGCTGACTTATTAAATACCTTTGTACCTGGATCTGGTCGTTTTCTATTTCCATTCATCTTTGCCTGGGGCTTGGTTTACCTCTTATTCTTAAATGCGGAATTAACCATCTCAAATATGATGTATTTGACAGCGGGAACCTATCTAAAGAAGATCCATTGGAAGAAAGCATTGGAGATTCTTCTTTATTGTACCTTCTTTAATTTAATTGGTGCTTTGATCGTAGCTTTTCTGTTCAATCAAACAACAGCCTTTGCTCATATTGATCCAAAAGGATTCCTGGCTACGGTAGCAGAAAATAAACTCCAACGAAGCAATCAAGTGGTATTCTTTGAAGGGGTTATTGCCAATATCTTTGTAAATATTGCTATCCTTTCTTATTTATATTTCAAAGATGAAACAGCGAAGGTGCTCTTAGCTCTCTCTGCTATTTATATGTTTGTCTTTATGACCAATGAACACTTGGCGGCTAATTTTGCTTCCTTCTCATTATTAAGCTTTAATCCAGTTTCTAGCCAATTGCCACATTTTGAATTTTTAAATATATTACGTCACTATGGTGTCACCTTCTTTGCCAACTGGGTAGGAGGAGGAGTCCTTATGGGACTAGCCTATGCTTGGTTGAATAACATCAAGAGTCTCTACAACGATTAAAAAATATAAAAAAAGTTTGCAAAAGTACTTGCATTCTTTTTTTAAATGTGATAAACTAGTTTACGGTTTGAAAAAACTGCCTAAGACAGTAGGGGAGCCCGACTCATAAAAATCCTACCGAGGACAAAACGTATCAATTAAAAGAAGCGTATTGTACTTTCGTGTCTAGGTTTGGGCGCGTTTTTCTTTTGGAAAAATTCCCCAAGCAAAATAATTACGGAGGTGAACACACTAATGAGTGAAGCAATTATTGCTAAAAAAGCGGAACTTGTTGACGTAGTAGCTGAAAAAATGAAAGCTGCTGCATCTATCGTCGTTGTAGATTCTCGCGGTTTGACAGTTGAGCAAGATACAGTTCTCCGTCGCAACCTTCGCGGAAGCGAAGTTGAGTTTAAAGTTATCAAAAACTCAATCTTGCGTCGTGCAGCTGAAAAAGCTGGTCTTGAAGATCTTGCATCTGTATTCGTTGGACCTTCTGCAGTAGCATTTTCTAACGAAGATGTTATCGCACCTGCGAAAATCTTGAACGATTTTGCAAAAGACGCTGAAGCACTTGAAATCAAAGGTGGTGCAATCGAAGGCGCTGTCGCATCTAAAGAAGAGATTCTTGCACTTGCAACTCTTCCAAACCGCGAAGGACTTCTTTCTATGCTCCTTTCTGTACTTCAAGCGCCAGTGCGCAACGTTGCTCTTGCAGTCAAAGCGGTTGCAGACAACAAAGAAGACGCAGCTTAATCTTAAGCTACGCAGCGTAGCCTAGCTACAAAAAAATAAAACATAAAATTAAAACTTATTTGGAGGAAATAACAATGGCATTGAACATTGAAAACATTATTGCTGAAATTAAAGAAGCTTCAATCCTTGAATTGAACGACCTTGTAAAAGCTATCGAAGAAGAATTTGGTGTAACTGCAGCTGCTCCTGTAGCTGTTGCTGCAGCTGGTGCTGCTGACGCTGGTGCTGCTAAAGATTCATTCGATATCGAATTGACATCTGCAGGCGACAAGAAAGTCGGCGTTATCAAAGTTGTACGTGAAATCACTGGTCTTGGTCTTAAAGAAGCTAAAGAACTTGTTGATGGTGCACCTGGCGTTATCAAAGAAGGTGTTGCTACAGCTGAAGCTGAAGAAATCAAAGCTAAATTGGAAGAAGCTGGAGCTTCAGTTACTCTTAAATAATAGAGTTTCCAATCAAAATAAAAACCGAGGTTTAGGCCTCGGTTTTTTGTTTTTGAATGCGATGGGTAAGCCTGACTGACAATCTGCTCAAGCCTCTTGAAGCCATCGGTCACTACAAGAGAAACCTGTTCGATTCCTTGGTTTTGAAGCTTGTCTAACAGGGTAGACAAGAAGCATTGTTTTCATTTGGGGCGATTCCATATCCAAGAACAGCCTTCTGTCCTTCTGGTGTCATGCCAAGTACGATATGAATACATTCTTTACTAACGGTTCCATGTCTTAATGGAAGATAGGTTCTGTCAAGGAATAAAACAGAGTAATTGGCTTCTAAACTTCGCTCATGAAAAGCAGCGACATTCTCCTGAGTTGCTTTTGAGATATTAGAAATTGTGGCAGGACTATAGTACTGACCATACATTCGCTCGATGATATCACTAATTTCTCGAGTCGTTACGCCAGTTTGATAGAGTTTGATCACCATCTCTTCCAAGTGGACATCTCGACGTCCATAAGAGGGAAGCAAAACTGGACTAAAGTTCCCATTAAATTCTCTTGGAATAGTTAAATGAACTGTCCCATATTTGGTTTCAAATTTCCGTGAATAGGTTCCATTTCGACTATTGCCAGAATTATAGCCTATTTTTTCGTAAGGCTGATAACTCTGCTTGAAGCAGATCATTCATAACTGTTTCAAAAGAAGTACGGAAAAATTCATCAATATCTTGCTTTTGGGCTAGGAAGTTAAGCAAGTCTGTAGTAAACTGAGTCATAGGAATAAATTTCTTTCTAGTAATCTGTTACAACTCTACTATAACGGATTTATTCCTTTTTGTGTTTACACAACTTATTTTACACTACCCTCACTTTATATTGATTAGATAAATATACTACAAGAGTATTACATTTGTAATATTTCATTGCCGTGAGTCTGAATTGTTGTTATAATAGGCTTAATCTAACTAAAAAGGAGAAGATGATGAAAAATTTTAAACGTCTTTTATTAGCTGTTGTGGCTGTCTTTGCAGCAATCTTTTTGGTAGCCTGTGGCGCTAAAAGCGATAATGGGACTTACGTGTTTGAGCCTACTAAAGATGAAATCAAAGAAATTATGCCAAGTGAATTTCAATCTTTGATAGGTGATAATTACTCATTTACTATTTCCATTACAATTAAGGATAAGAAAGGTGAGATGAAAGTAGACACGAATGCAGGTGGTCAAAATGTTAATCAAGTGATTGAGTTGGAAGTAGACCAAAAAGCTAAAACTCTTGTCTCAGAAAATGAGTATGGGAAAGCGGAAATTACTTATCAAGTTTCAGGAAATGTGTTAACGATTAAGGATGTGAAGAATTCTTTAATGGGTGACACAGACATGTTTAATAACTACATGAAAATTGCTAAGTTCAAAAAAGTTAAATAATCCATCAGGGCGGGATTTACATCCTGCCTTTTTATTTTTCTTTGTTTATGAAAGAAATATTACAAGAATATGACATTTATAATCTTTCATTGCAGTGCATTGAAATTGTTGTTATAATAGGTTTAATCTAACTAAAAAGGAGAAGTTATGAAAAACTTTAAACGTATTCTTTTGGCTGTAGTAGCTGTTTTTGCAGTAGTTCTTTTGGTGGGATGTGGTGCCAAAAGTGATAATGGGACTTATGTCTACAAACCTACAAAATCTGAAGTGAAGGAGATCCTTGAAGAACAAGGTGCTCCAAGTTCAAGCGTAGATGCATTGATCGACAATGTTAAATTGGAAGTTTCAGTAACCATTAAAGACAAAAAAGGTAGCCTTAAAATTAAAGGTGAAATGATGGGACAAAAAACAGACCAATCATTTGATATGAAAGTTGACCAACAAAAGAAAACTCTTCAATCAAAAACAGGTGAAGGTGAAAAGGTTAAATACAAAGTTTCTGGCGATGTATTCACTTTTGATTTATCTGGAGAGGAAAGTTCAGATCACGCAGCAGCTTTGGAAATGTTCAAAAACGCTAAATTCAAGCGCACAAAATAATACAAGAGAAGGGCAGAGAGTATCTGCTCTTTTTCTTCTTTATAATATCTTGAATCGGTATTAAAATAATGGTAAAATCTGATTATAAAGTACATTAGGAGATGAATTATGAAAAATATTAAACGTATTCTTTTAGCTTTCGTTGCAGTTTTTGCAGCAGTCCTCTTGGTGGCATGTGGTGCCAAAAGTGATAACGGGACTTATGTCTACAAACCATCAAAAACTGAACTCAAGAAAATTCTTGAGGAGCAAGGCTTATCAGGTAGTCAATTAGAGTCTATTGGAGATGTTATTAATTTTGAAGTTTCCATTAAGATCAAAGATTCAAAAGGAACCCTCAGCATCGCGGGTGAAGTCGCTGGTCAAAAGAATGAGCGATCTTATGAAGTCAAAATCGATCAAAAAGAGAAAACAATCGCGTCAAAAGATGGTAGTGGAGAAAAGATTACATACAAGGTCGATGGTGACTATTTGACATTTGATCTTTCTAAGTTAAGTAATAGCAACCAAGGGGATCTTATGATTCTTAAAAATGCTAAATTCAAACGCACGAAATAAAGCAACTGAAGAGCAGGGAAACCTGCTTTTTTGCTTTACTTTTATAGCTAGTTTGGTATAATGAATGAGACTACAGATGGGACTGGGGCAGGAATGATTTTCTTTGAAAATGATTTCGTCTCGCTCCCTCTTTTCTGTGTGATCTAGGAAATTATTTATGGAAAAGGAGAATCATCTATGCAATATATTTGGTCTTACTTGAAAAAGTATCCCAAGTGGCTAGCCCTGAATTTATTTTCGGCCGTCCTTTTTGTCATTGTCAATTTAGGTTTGCCAACGATTCTGGCTCGCATGATTGATGAGGGGATTAACCCACGTGATGTGGATCGACTTTATTTCTGGGGCTGGGTCATGTTTGCGATTATTTTGCTAGGGATTGTGGGTCGAATTATCTTATCTTACGCGGTTGGCCAGCTAACGACGACCATGGTGCGTGATATGCGCAATGACCTCTATGCCAAGTTACAGGAGTACTCGCATCGTGAGTATGAGCAAATTGGGGTATCGTCATTGGTCACTCGCTTGACTTCGGATGCCTTTGTTTTGATGCAGTTTGCGGATTCTATGTTGAAGATGGGCGTCATCACTCCCTTGATGATGGTTTCCAGCGTTCTCTTGATTCTGACAACCAGTCCTTCTCTAGCATGGATTGTAGCAGTATCTGTACCATTTCTTGCTGTCGTTGTCTGGTATGTAGCAGTCAAGACTCGTCCACTTTCTGAGAAGCAACAAAAGACTCTGGACCATCTCAATCAGTTTGCGCGTGAAAATTTGACAGGTCTCCGAGTGATTCGTGCCTTTGCCCGCGAAGAATTCCAAGAAGAAAAATTTGCAGCTGAAAATGAAGTCTATGCGGAAAACTCGAATAAATTGTTCAAACTAACTGGTTTGACTGAACCCCTGTTTGTGCAGATCATCATTGCGATGATTGTAGCGATTGTCTGGTTTGCCTTGGATCCTCTTCATGACGGTAGTTTGAAAATTGGGGATTTGGTTGCCTTTATTGAGTATAGCTTCCACGCGCTCTTATCTTTCCTCTTTTTAGCCAATCTCTTTACCATGTATCCTCGTACTGCAGTTTCTAGCCGTCGTCTCAAGGAAATCATGGACATGCCCATTTCGATTGATCCAAATGAGAATGGTGTAACAGAAACAGCATCTCGTGGCTATTTGGAATTTGATAATGTCACCTTTGCTTATCCAGGTGAGACGGAGAGTCCAGTTCTTCACAACATTTCTTTTCAGGCCAAACCTGGTGAAACAATTGCCTTTATCGGCTCGACGGGTTCTGGGAAATCTTCGCTGGTTCAGTTAATTCCTCGATTCTATGATGTCACCCTAGGTAAAATTTTGGTCGATGGTGTGGATGTTCGCGACTACAATTTGAAAACCCTTCGCCAAAAGATTGGTTTTATTCCACAAAAGGCCTTGCTCTTTACAGGAACCATTGCTGAAAACCTTCGTTATGGGAAAGAAGATGCCTCTGTAGAAGAGCTAGAACAAGCGGCTGAAATTTCCCAAGCCAAGGAATTTATTGATAGCCGTGATGAACGCTTTGATACGCATTTGGCAGAAGGTGGTAGCAACCTTTCAGGTGGTCAAAAACAACGCTTGTCCATCGCTCGTGCTGTAGTCAAAGATCCAGATGTCTTTATTTTTGATGATTCCTTCTCTGCCTTAGACTACAAGACGGATGCTACTTTGCGGAAGCGCCTCAAAGAAGTTACAGGAGATGCGACCGTCTTGATCGTAGCGCAACGCGTGGGAACCATTATGGATGCGGATCAAATTATTGTCTTGGACCAAGGGGAAATCGTCGGTCGAGGAACCCACGATGAATTGATGGAAAGCAATGAGATCTATCGTGAGATCGCTAATTCCCAGCTCGATAGTCCATCATTGACAGAAGAATAGAAAGGAGAAGCAGATGAAACAAGAACAAAACAGTTTTAGTAGACTATGGACTTATTTGAGAGCCTATCGCTTGGAAGTTTGCTTGTCCATTTTCTTAAAAATCCTAAGTGTCATCATGAGTGTTGTCGAACCCTTTGTTTTGGGACTTGCCATTACGGAGTTAACAAAAAATCTCATGGATATGGCAAAAGGCCTTGCGGGAGCTGGTCTTAATACCTCCTATATTGCGATCATTATGACGCTCTATCTATTCCGTGGGGTCCTCTATGAGTTGGGATCTTATTATTCCAACTATTTCATGACCAATGCTGTTCAAAAAACCGTTCAGGACATGCGAAATGATTTGTCTCATAAAATCAATCACATTCCGGTTTCTTATTTTGACCGGCATCAGTTCGGAGATTTACTGGGACGTTTTACTAGCGATGTCGAAACCGTCTCGAATGCCTTGCAACAGTCCTTCTTACAAATCGTTAATGCTATCTTTACCTTGCTTTTTGTCATCAGCATGGTATTATACTTAAACATCCAACTGGGGCTAGTGGTCATTTTGTCCATTCCGATCACTTATTTCAGTGCTCGATTTATCATGAAAAAATCTCAGCCTTACTTTAAAGAGCAGGCAGATGTTTTGGGGGCAATGAACGGCTTTGTGCAAGAAAATTTAACAGGCTTTAACGTCCTTAAGCTCTACGTTCGGGAAAAATCTTCTCAGGAAGAATTTCATGATATTACCCATCACCTTCAAAAAGTAGGGTTCAAGGCTAATTTCATTTCTGGCTTAATGATGCCGATTTTAAATGGGATTTCAGATTTGACTTATCTCATTATCGCTTTGTTTGGTGGCTTGCAAGTGATAGCAGGTCGTTTGACTGTCGGGAATATGCAGGCCTTCGTTCAATATGTTTGGCAGATCAACCAACCGATTCAAAACTTGACCCAATTGGCAGGTCAGCTACAAAGTGCTAAGTCGTCTCTAGACCGGATTTTCCAAGTCATGGATGAGCCAGATGAAGTAGCAGATGTGACAGAAACCCTCTCTGGAGATTTGACAGGGCAAGTAAGCTTTAAAAACGTTGATTTCCAATACGTAGCGGACAAACCCTTGATTCGCGATTTCAATCTAGAAGTCAAACCAGGTGAAATGGTGGCTATTGTCGGACCGACCGGAGCAGGGAAAACAACTCTGATTAATTTGCTCATGCGTTTTTACGATGTGACTGCGGGATCGATTACGGTGGATGGCCACGATATTCGCCATCTGTCACGCCAAGATTACCGCAAGCAATTTGGGATGGTACTTCAGGATGCCTGGTTGTACGAGGGAACCATCAAAGAAAACCTTCGCTTTGGTAACCTAGAAGCAACGGATGAAGAAATTGTGGAAGCCGCAAAAGCAGCCAATGTCGATCACTTTATCCGGACGCTTCCTGGTGGTTACAATATGGAAATGAACCAGGAGTCTAGCAATATTTCTCTAGGACAAAAGCAACTCCTAACCATTGCGCGTGCGCTCCTGGCCGATCCTAAAATCTTGATTTTGGATGAAGCGACGTCTTCTGTCGATACGCGTTTAGAGCTCTTGATTCAAAAAGCGATGAAGAATTTGATGAAAGGCCGGACTAGCTTTGTCATTGCTCACCGCCTGTCTACCATTCAAGAAGCAGATAAAATCCTTGTCCTCAAAGATGGCCAAATCATCGAGCAAGGAAATCACCAATCCTTGTTAGCAGATAAAGGATTCTACTATGAGCTCTACAATAGCCAATTTTCAAATAAAAAAGCGGAATAAGCTTGTGTCATCGAAAGAGGTTTGAGAAAGCATTCTCAGCCTCTTTTTTCTTACTCACTTTTATTACTACATAAAAAGGTTAACATTTCTGCAACAAATTGATACAGAATATTCACACAATTCACCTTGTTTGTCATGATAATTTTTATTAGGATAGAATCGTTGTAAAAAATAAAAGGAGAAATGTGTGATGAATCATTTAAACAAAGATATCATTTTTGGCATTCGCAAGTCTAAGCTTGGAGTCTTTTCTGTCGTGATTGCGATCATGGGGGCTTGTTTTTTGACTGGACAATCTGTGGCAGCTGATCAAGCT
This sequence comes from Streptococcus sp. 27098_8_99, assembly GCF_041431935.1. Taxonomy (NCBI): domain Bacteria; kingdom Bacillati; phylum Bacillota; class Bacilli; order Lactobacillales; family Streptococcaceae; genus Streptococcus; species Streptococcus sp. 27098_8_99. The sequence goes on from NZ_JAPVYQ010000001.1 coordinate 40,201, forward strand.
GGAGAGCAGGCACAAGTCCAAACACAAGGGCAAGAAGCGACAACCTCTGATCCCGCAGGCTCTCAAGTAGATACCAGCCAATATGGCGCATCTATGCCTTACACCCGTTATGAAGCAGACAAAGGGAACCTCCTTGGAAAGGCAGAGGTAGAGCAGTCTCAAGACAGTCACTCAACAGCTATTGAAGCTTCTGATCAGACTTATGTCGCTTTAAAAGAAAAAGGAGATGGTGTTTCCTTTAAGGTCAATGAGCCAGCCAATGCCTTAACTGTACGCTACACAGTGCCAGATGGAGCCAGTGGACAACTCGAGGTACAGGTGAATGGTCACAGTGTTCAACAATTGGATCTTTCGTCCTCATCTAACTGGCAGTACTTGAATGACAAAGGTGTACACGATAGTGCCCAGGCGGATACACGCGCTCGGTTCCAATTTGATGAAGTGCATAGCCTCCTTCCAGGACTTCAGCTTCAAAAAGGAGATGTGGTTTCACTGGTGAAAAACAGGTCAGACGACGTTCATTACGGCCTTGACTTTGTGGAATTTGAGCAAGCTCCAGACCCAATTGCTCAAGGGGATAATGCTATCAATATTGTTTCTAAAGGAGCTACGCCAAACGACGATACTGATGACAGCCAGGCCCTCTATGATGCGATTTATGAGGCCAAACAAACCGGAAAGAATGTCTATATCCCAGCTGGGCGATTTAATCTCAATCGAAAAGTCGGTATCGATGCTTCTGATATGAAGATTTCAGGGGCTGGTATCTGGCATACCCAACTGCATTTTACTAGTGACCAAGCTGGTGGCGGTGGATTTGACTTCCTTCACCAAGACAACCATGTTGAATTTAGCGATGTCTATCTGTCCTCCAACCTTCGTTCACGCTATGGTGAAAAAGCTCAGTACAAGGCCATTTCTGGAACGCCAGGGAAGAACTCTCACATTCACGATATTTGGGCCGAGCATTTTGAAGTTGGCATGTGGATTGGCGATTATGCTGGCAAAAACGATATGAAGTACACAGATGGTCTAGTAGTAGAAAATGTTCGTTTGCGAAACAACCTGGCTGACGGAGTCAACTTTGCCCAAGGGACTAAGAATTCGATTGTCCGCAATTCTAGTATTCGTGGAAATGGAGATGATGGACTAGCCAGCTGGTCAAGTATTGCGGATGGGACAGAATCGGCAGTAGCAGAAAATAATAAATTCTTGTACAATACAATTGAACTCGGTTGGCGCGCTGGGGGTGTTGGAATCTTTGGTGGAAAAGGTCATGAAATTGCCTACAATCGGATTAAAGACAATATCGGGGATTCCGGAATTCGCTTGACAACTGTCTTTAAGGGCCATAACTTTGATTTGAATGAAGAAGGAATTCGGGTTCACCACAATCTCTTGGAGCGTACAGGAACGAAGAGTGATATCTACAACAAGCATCGTGGATCAATTGATGTTGAAACGCGCTATGGAGATATTAAAAATGTCACCATTGAGGACAATGTATTTATAGCGCCATTTGATACAGGTGTGACCGATCACCTCAATCCAAATGGAGGTATCCTAAACCGTGTAGAAGTTAGAAACAATCAGACAATAGCGCAACTCACTCAAGCGACTGAAGGAGGAGTGTCTGCCTCCGCTTCAAAACCAGTTGGACAAGTCTTGAAAGTGAAAGAAAAACCACTTCAAGTAGGTGCAGTGAAAGCTTCCCTTCAACCTTCGAAAGTTCAACTGTCTAAAAAACAAACCGGTCTGAATCTTAAACAAGCAAAGACAGTCACCAAAACAGTCAAACCTAACTATGTCTTGAAAGCAACAAATTCCAAGCAAAAGAGCTTTTTGAAAGCTCCGAGTGCTTTATTCCTTTACCGGATGACGGGGTTACGTCAAACGGTTTAAGAAGGATGGAAATCCTGGATATAATTCCAGGATTTTTTGCTTGCTGCTAGTCCTTCATTGACAGTGAGAAGGCATATCGGTATACTAGGTATAATCTAATTAGGAGGCCACCATGATGATTCGATCCGTTCAGCTTAGCGATGCAGCAGCTATCCGAGCGATTTACCAACCTTATGTGACAGAGACAGCCATTACCTTTGAGGTCGATGTTCCGACTGTCCAGGAATTTGAAAGACGCATCACAAAAACGCTGACTCAATTTCCTTATTTGGTCGCAGAAGTTGATGGGAAAGTGGTGGGGTATGCCTATGCCTCGACCTATTATGCACGCGCTGCCTATGATTGGACCACTGAATTGTCTATTTATGTAGCAAAAGAAGCTCGTGGACAAGGGATTGGATCGGCTCTTTATACTGCCCTAGAAGAGGAGTTGCAAGCACGAGGCTACTTACGCTTTCTGGCCTGTATCGCAGTTCCGAACGAGGCCAGCATTTCCATGCATGAAAAGCGGGGCTATGTTCAAGTCGCTCATTTCCCAAAGATTGGCTATAAGTTTAACAAATGGCATGATATCGTCTGGATGCAAAAGACGATCGAAGGGCCAGTAACACTCTTGAAATGTGAGGAAGAAGATGAAGATTGAAGACTTGATTCCCATTTTAGAAGCAGCAACAGTTCCTGAAAAGGTCCCTGATATGGAAGCTTATATGAAGGGGCATTTCAAATTTCTTGGTATTCAAAAGCCTACCTTACGTAGGATTGAGAAAGGATTTTTTAAAGGCCACATAGGAAAAACAGTCGATTGGCACTTTGTTGAAGCCTGTTGGACACAACCCTATCGGGAGTTTCAGTATGTAGCCATGGATTATTTAGATCGAGTGAAAAAGAACTTGAAGCCCGAAGATTTTCCAAAGCTAAAGAAATTGGCTCAAACCAAATCATGGTGGGATAGTATTGATCAGTTGGACCGCATTATCGGAGAGATTACTTTCACCTATCCAGAAACCAAGCAGATTATGCTGGATTGGAGTAAGGATCGGGACTTTTGGTTGAGGCGGATTGCCATTGATCACCAGCTTATGAGGAAAGAAAAAACAGATACGGATTTGTTAGAAAAAGTGATCCTCAATAATCTAGGTCAAAGCGAGTTCTTTATAAATAAGGCAATCGGCTGGAGTTTACGCAATTATTCCAAGGTTAATCCAGATTGGGTAGAGGCCTTTATCGACCGCTATCGAGAACAGTTATCTCCTTTAAGCATTCGAGAAGGAAGCAAGTACCTACCTTCTTGACAGTTTGTGGATGTTCATGGTAAACTAGATTTATGCGATGAGTCGATTGGCTCTTAGGAGCCTTTTGCGCTGAGGAGGTCTACATTCAATTGTAACGCAGGAGCGGACCTTGAACAGTTGTGTGAACCGGCTGTTCTCACCGAAAGGTGCCTCGAATCCTGATCTTCGGATCAGGATTTTTTGTGCCTTCAGGACTTTTCATTTATGTCAAAAAATTGTATAATAGTACAAATACTCAATTTTTAGAAAATTTTGAAAGAGGATTTACTATGGGATACACAGTTGCTGTTGTCGGTGCTACAGGTGCCGTTGGTGCTCAAATGATCAAAATGTTGGAAGAATCTACTCTTCCAATCGATAAAATTCGCTACCTTGCGTCAGCACGTTCTGCAGGAAAAGTCTTGCAATTTAAAGGGCAAGACGTGACCATTGAGGAAACGACTGAAGATGCTTTCGAAGGGGTTGATATTGCTCTCTTCTCAGCTGGTGGTTCAACATCTGCCAAATATGCACCTTATGCGGTGAAAGCAGGCGCAGTAGTGGTTGATAACACTTCTTATTTCCGTCAAAATCCGGATGTCCCATTGGTTGTTCCTGAAGTGAATGCACATGCGCTTGATGCTCACAACGGAATCATCTCTTGTCCAAACTGTTCAACCATTCAAATGATGGTAGCGCTTGAGCCCGTTCGTCAAAAATGGGGCTTGGACCGTATCATCGTGTCTACTTACCAAGCTGTTTCAGGTGCTGGTATGGGAGCTATTCTTGAAACCCAACGTGAGTTGAAAGAAGTCTTGAATGACGGCGTTAACCCACGCGATGTCAAAGCTGAAATCTTGCCATGTGGTGGTGATAAGAAACACTACCCAATTGCCTTTAACGCTCTTCCACAAATCGATGTCTTCACAGAAAACGACTATACTTACGAAGAAATGAAGATGACAAACGAAACCAAGAAAATCATGGAAGATGATAGCATTGCCGTTTCAGCAACATGTGTGCGGATTCCAGTCTTGTCAGCTCACTCAGAGTCAGTCTACATTGAAACAAAAGAAGTGGCACCAATTGACGAAGTGAAAGCTGCTATTGCAGAATTCCCAGGTGCAGTCCTTGAAGACGATGTTGCTCACCAAATCTACCCACAAGCCGTTAATGCGGTCGGTTCACGCGATACTTTCGTTGGACGGATTCGTAAAGACTTGGATGCTGAAAAAGGAATCCACATGTGGGTGGTTTCAGATAACCTCCTTAAAGGAGCTGCTTGGAACTCAGTCCAAATCGCAGAAACTCTTCACGAACGTGGACTCGTACGTCCAACAGCTGAATTGAAATTTGAGTTGAAATAGGGAGAAAAACAGAAATCAGTAACTCGAAGAGTTTGATTTCGTAGTTTTTCCCCCGCACAGTTGATTAGGAAGTACGAATGTTGCAAACATGAGTAGTTCCAATCAACCACTGCGTCACGAAACAGAAATCAGTAACTCGAAGAGTTTGATTTCTTCCTCAGCTTTCTAACGAATCAACTTGTTTTATGAACAGATCATGAGGCAAAGGCAAGCAAGCCCCAGCCTCTTTCTTATATAGAGAAAGGTTTTTCTATGTCTTATCAAGATTTAAAAGATTGTAAAATCATCACTGCATTTATTACCCCCTTCCATGAAGATGGAACCATTAATTTTGATGCTCTTCCTGCCTTGATCGAGCACCTCTTGGCACATCATACAGATGGGATTCTCTTAGCTGGAACGACTGCAGAAAGTCCAACTCTGACCCACGATGAGGAATTGCAACTCTTTGCGGCCGTTCAAAAGATTGTCAATGGTCGAGTTCCTTTGATCGCTGGTGTCGGAACCAATGAAACACGCGACTCGATTGAGTTCGTTAAAGAAGTGGATGCTTTTGGTGGCTTTGCAGCAGGATTGGCTATCGTCCCTTACTACAACAAACCATCCCAAGAAGGAATGTATCAACACTTTAAAGCGATTGCGGATGCATCTAATCTTCCGATTATTATCTACAATATTCCTGGACGCGTGGTAGTAGAAATGACACCTGAAACCATGCTTCGTTTGGCAGAACACCCAAATATCATTGGGGTCAAAGAGTGTACAACTCTTGCTAATATGGCCTATTTGATTGAACACAAGCCAGAAGAATTTCTCGTCTATACAGGGGAAGATGGAGATGCTTTCCATGCGATGAATCTTGGTGCAGATGGAGTGATCTCAGTGGCTTCTCATACAAATGGAGATGAAATGCATGAGATGTTCCAAGCTATTGAACACAACGATATTAAAAAGGCTGCGGCTATCCAACGTCAATTTATCCCTAAAGTCAATGCTCTCTTCTCTTATCCGAGTCCAGCTCCTGTCAAAGCTGTCTTAAACTATATGGGCTTTGAAGCAGGACCAACTCGTTTGCCATTGGTGCCAGCACCTGCAGAAGAAGCGAAGCGCATTATCAAGGTTGTAGTGGATGGGGATTACCACGCGACCAAAGAAATCATTACGGGAGTTTTAAGACCAGATTACTAATATTTTATTGTAGAAAATGTGTTTGAATAAAAATAACTTAACTTCCCAATCAATGAATCTATTTTTTGAAAGACCTTTGATTCTTTGTAAAAAAATTATATAATAAAGTAGTAGGTCTTCATTTCTTTATAAAGGAAATGGAGTATTCATGAAAATTTAAAATAAAGGAGACTCCGATGGAAGTCATTAAACGTAGTGGAGAAGTGGTTGAATTCAACCCAGATAAAATTTACCAAGCTATTTTGAAAGCTGCGCAAGTTGTCTATGTTTTGACAGATGATTTGCGACAAAACCTAGCTCAAGTAACGAAGAAAGTTGCCATGGATTTGGATGAAGCCCAAGTAGAACGTGCAACCATCAGTATGATCCAATCATTAGTGGAACAACGCTTGCTGGGAGCAGGTTATATTACCATTGCAGAACACTACATTTCTTATCGCTTGCAACGTGATTTAGAGCGTAGTGGCTACGGAGACCACATCGCCGTCCATTTGCATTTTGAACAAATTCGCTAGAATATAAAATAGAAGTTACTTCGGTGGCTTCTTTTTAGTATTTTTATTAATCACTGAGAATTCAAGAAAACATGGTATAATAGAAGAGATTGAACTGGAAAGGAAGTGAGATTATGGCAACTATTCAATGGTTTCCTGGACACATGTCCAAAGCTAGAAGACAAGTACAAGAAAATTTAAAATTTGTGGATTTTGTGACGGTTTTGGTAGATGCTCGTTTGCCACTATCAAGCCAAAATCCTATGTTAACAAAAATTGTTGGTGATAAGCCTAAATTAATGATTTTAAACAAGGTAGACTTGGCCGATCCTGTGGCGACAAAAGAATGGCAGGACTATTTCGAATCACAAGGGATCAAAACCCTAGCCATTAACTCCAAAGAGCAATCTACGGTTAAGAAGGTCACAGATGCTGCTAAGAGTTTGATGGCCGATAAAATTGCCCGTCAAAAGGAACGAGGGATTCAGATTGAAACCCTTCGGACCATGATCATCGGGATTCCTAATGCTGGGAAATCAACTCTGATGAACCGCTTAGCGGGGAAAAAGATTGCTGTTGTTGGGAATAAACCAGGCGTGACTAAGGGGCAACAATGGTTGAAAACGAATAAGGATCTTGAAATCTTGGATACTCCAGGGATTCTCTGGCCCAAGTTTGAAGATGAAGAAGTGGCCTTAAAACTCGCCTTAACAGGCGCCATCAAGGACCAGTTGCTTCCAATGGATGAAGTGACCATCTTTGGCCTTAACTATTTTAAAGAGCACTACCCAGCAGTTTTGCAGGAACGTTTTAAACAAATGGATCTGGAACAAGAAGCTCCTGAAATCATTATGGAGATGACCCAGAAATTAGGATTTCGTGAAGATTACGACCGTTTTTACCAACTCTTTGTCAAAGATGTTCGCGATGGAAAATTGGGACGGTATACGCTGGATCGAGTAGGGGAAATTGATGGCAACCATTAAGGGAATTAAAGAACGATTAGCAAGCATTCAGCGGTTAGACGATCCTTTATTGACTGAATTGGAACAGGATAGCCGATCTGGTGTGATCCAAGCGATCGCAAAGCGAAAAAAAGAAATCCAAAAACGTTTAGATGAAGATGAGCGCTTAGAAGGAATGCTGGCCTATGAAAAAGAATGCTATGCGCGTGAGATTGAGCTCATTGCAGGAGTAGACGAAGTGGGACGTGGCCCATTAGCGGGACCAGTTGTTGCAGCTGCCGTGATCTTGCCGAAAGGTTGCAAGATTTCTGGCCTCAACGATAGTAAAAAGATTCCGAAATCCAAACATAAGGAAATCTATGAGGCTGTTCTCCAAAACGCCATTGCGATCGGAATCGGCGTCAAGGACAATCACGTGATTGACCAGGTTAATATCTATGAAGCTACGAAGCTAGCCATGATGGAGGCCATTGGTCAGCTAGAGCCTCAACCCCAGCATCTTTTGATTGATGCCATGAAGTTGGATCTTCCTATTTCCCAAACTAGTATCATCAAAGGGGATGCTAACTCCTTATCCATTGCTGCTGCCTCTATTGTAGCCAAGGTGACTCGGGATCAGATGATGGAAGAGTTTGATAAAGAATATCCGGGTTATGATTTTGCGAAGAACGCTGGCTATGGGACGGCTAATCATCTGGCTGGCCTCGACCAGCTGGGAGTAACCCCTATTCATCGGCGTTCCTTTGAACCCGTCAAATCAATGTGTGAGGATTAGGTTATGCTATTCACTATCGACATCGGTGGTACCTTTATAAAGTACGGTCTGATGGACACGGACTATCAATTGATCCATACAGACAAGATCCCAACACCACCTACGATTGAGGAGTTTTGGCAAGGATTAGAAGAAATCATTGCTCCTGTACGGGAAGAAATCGAGGGGATCGCCATTTCGTGCCCTGGTGAGATCCAAAAGAGCCTTGGCTTTGTCTTTCGAGGTGGTCTCATTCCATATTTGCGAGGCATTCCTCTAGCAAGTAGACTAGAACAAACATTTCAAGTCCCAGTCACTGTTCTCAATGATGGAGAAGCCGCTGGTCTAGCGGAAGCTAGGCTTGGTAACCTAAAAGCTTGTCCATGTGGTGCAACCTTGGTACTAGGGACAGGAGTTGGCCTTGCTCTTCTTTCTAATGGTGACCTATTGAGAGGTTGGCAACTGACAGAATACATTCGATCTATTGATAAGGCAGGAAGAACACCAGAAAATCGCCGCTTTCATCGCGAACTCTTTTTGCAAGGCATTTCCAATCTTTTGGAAAACACTGGTTCTGCTGTTCAATTTGTTGAGAATGCTAGTCACATCTTAAACTTAGAAAAGGCAGATGGTATTGCTGTTTTTAAGGTTCTTAATCAAGGTGATAATGAAGAACTGAAAACCTTGTTTCAGGCCTATTGCCACGATATTGCTATTCTGATTTTTAATCTTCAATCTTTGCTCTTGCTTGAAAAGGTGACGATTGGAGGGGGCATTAGTAGTCAACCACTACTGATCGATGTGATCAATCACCAATACCATGACCTGCTCTCTCAAAAAGGGCATAAACAATTTGAGGCCTTGCCCATCCAAGCGGCTCGCTTCCACAATGAAAGCAACTTGATTGGTGCTGCATCTTACTTTTATTCTTCTACACATCAAAAAAAGTTCTAGAAATAGAGCTTTTTTTCCTTTTTTTTCGAATAAATAAGTGAGAGGAAGTAGAAGGTAACCATGGAGAAATTTGAAATCTTTAAATTAAAAGAAGCCGGTTTATCAAATGAGCAAGTCTTGAGAGTCTTGGACTACTGTAGGAAAGACCAAGCCTTACCAAGCTTAGAAGAGATAGCAAGGATCGCTCGCTGTCGCAGTATTATTCATTTTGTAGACAAATACCGGCAACTGGATGAAGACCATTTACACAAGGAGTTTGAACGGTTCCCATCTCTATCCATTTTTGATCCTGAATACCCTGAGGAATTGCTACAGATTTACAATCCTCCTGTAATCCTTTTTTACCAAGGGAATTTGCAACTGCTAACCAGACCGAAGATTGCAGTTGTTGGAGCTCGCGAGACCACGCGAGAAGGGGTTCGTTCTGTAGAGAAGATTATTAAGGAACTTGGGAATGAGTTGGTTATCGTTAGTGGACTTGCTAAGGGAATTGATGCGACAGCTCATTATGCCAGTATACGAAATGGTGGTAAGACCATCGGAGTGATTGGAACAGGGCTAGATGTCTTTTATCCAAAGAGCAATCAAAGGCTGCAAGCGCATATGGGAGAACACCATCTGATCTTGAGCGAGTATGGTCCAGGGCAGGCACCACTGAAGTTTCATTTTCCTGAGAGAAATCGCATCATTGCAGGCCTCTGTCAGGCTGTGATTGTGGCAGAGGCTCGACTCCGTTCAGGTAGTTTGATTACTTGTGAGCGTGCTATGGAAGAAGGCCGAGACGTTTTTGCTATTCCAGGAAATATTTTAGATGGAAAATCTGCAGGCTGCCATCACCTGATTCAAGAAGGCGCAAAGCTTGTCACCTCAGGCCAGGACATTCTTGATGAAATGAAATACGATTTGTGATTTTCCTATAGGAGAAGTTCCTAGTTGACATCTTTCTTAAAATGTATTAAACTCAATGAGATTTATACAATACAGAGGGATAAAACGTGGTAACAAAAAAGAAAAGCAGTACAACCAAGAAAAATTTGGTGATTGTGGAGTCTCCTGCTAAGGCCAAAACAATCGAGAAATACCTTGGTCGTAACTACAAAGTCATGGCTAGTGTTGGCCATATTCGGGACCTGAAAAAATCAACCATGTCGATCGATTTCGACAATAACTATGAACCGGAGTATATCAATATTCGCGGAAAAGGTCCCTTGATCAATGATTTGAAAAAAGAAGCTAAAAAAGCCAAACAAGTCTTTCTCGCAAGTGACCCGGACCGCGAGGGAGAAGCTATTTCTTGGCATTTAGCGCATATTTTGAACTTGGATGCCAAAGAAAAGAACCGTGTGGTCTTTAACGAAATCACCAAGGATGCCGTTAAAAATGCCTTTAAAGAACCGCGCCAAATCGATATGGACTTGGTCGATGCCCAACAAGCACGTCGGGTCTTGGACCGGATTGTAGGGTATTCCATTTCGCCTATTCTTTGGAAAAAGGTTAAAAAAGGACTTTCTGCAGGGCGTGTGCAATCTGTTGCCCTCAAATTAATCATTGATCGTGAAAATGAAATCAACGATTTCAAGCCGGAAGAATACTGGACCATTGATGGCGTCTTCAAAAAAGGGACCAAGCAATTCCAAGCTAGCTTCTATGGGATTGATGGCAAGAAGATGAAGCTCAACACCAATGAAGAGGTGAAAGCTGTTCTTGAACGCATAGATGGCAAAGATTTTACCGTTGAAAAAGTTGAAAAGAAAGAACGTCGTCGGAATGCGCCACTTCCATACACCACCTCTTCCATGCAGATGGATGCTGCCAATAAGATCAACTTCCGTACACGCAAGACCATGATGGTCGCCCAGCAGTTGTATGAAGGAATTAATATTGGCTCTGGTGTTCAAGGCTTGATTACCTATATGCGTACCGATTCCACACGGATCAGTCCGGTTGCGCAAAATGAGGCAGCGAACTTTATCGTGGATCGCTTCGGTGAGAAATACTCTAAGCATGGAAGCCGTGTGAAGAATGCTTCCGGTGCCCAAGATGCCCACGAAGCGATTCGTCCATCCAGCGTCTTCAATACTCCTGAGAGCATTGCTAAATACTTAGACAAAGACCAATTAAAACTCTACACCTTAATTTGGAACCGCTTTGTAGCTAGTCAAATGACAGCAGCTGTCTTTGATACCATGAATGTCCGTTTAGGTCAAAATGGGGTTCAGTATACTGCAAACGGAAGCCAAGTGAAGTTTGATGGTTATTTGGCTATTTATAACGACTCAGATAAGAACAAGATGTTGCCGGATATGGTAGAAGGCGATATCGTTAAGCAAGTCAATAGCAAACCGGAGCAACACTTTACCCAACCACCTGCTCGATATTCTGAAGCGACTTTGATTAAGACCTTGGAAGAGAATGGTGTTGGTCGTCCTTCAACCTATGCTCCGACGATTGAGACCATTCAAAAACGCTATTATGTGAAGCTGGTAGCCAAACGCTTTGAACCAACAGAGTTAGGGGAGATCGTCAATAAACTGATCGTTGAATTCTTCCCAGATATTGTCAACGTGACCTTCACAGCAGAGATGGAAGGGAAACTCGATGATGTCGAACTTGGAAAGGAAGAGTGGCAAAAGGTCATTGATGCCTTCTACAAACCATTCTCTAAAGAAGTCGCAAAGGCTGAAGAAGAGATGGAAAAAATCCAAATTAAAGACGAACCAGCTGGTTTTGATTGTGAAGTCTGTGGCATCCCGATGGTGATTAAATTAGGACGTTTTGGAAAGTTCTATGCTTGTAGCAATTTCCCAGATTGTCGTCATACCCAGGCCATTGTCAAAGAAATCGGCGTGGAGTGTCCTGAGTGTCATCAGGGACAAATCATCGAACGCAAAACCAAGCGCAACCGTATCTTCTATGGATGCAATCGCTATCCAGAGTGTGAATTTACCTCTTGGGATAAGCCGATCGGTCGGGATTGTCCAAAATGTGGCCACTACTTAGTTGAGAAAAAAGTTCGTGGTGGCGGCAAACAAGTCGTATGTAGCAATGGCGACTACGAAGAAGAAAAAGTGAAATAAGTTTTTAAACGCTTCAATGTCTATTATAACGGCAATTTTTATAAATGTCTGTTATAATAGACATTTTTTGGTATTTTCGTTATAATAGACATAAGGAGGTGGGCTTATGTATCTTGCTTTGATTGCAGATGTGATTGATTCCAAAATCGTACAAGAACGTTTTGACCTGCAAAAACAGTTAGAAAAAACGCTTCAAAAGATCAATGAGCTTTTTAAAGGCTGCCTAGCATCGGCTTTTACCCTAACTTTGGGCGATGAGTTTCAGGCGCTTTTAAAAGTGGATGCTCCGATTTTTCAAATCATTGATACCCTGCGTTCAGAACTAAAGCCGACTCAACTTCGATTTGGTATCGGGCTTGGAGAAATTGTAACGGATATCGATCCCCTGCAAAGTATCGGTGCAGATGGGCCAGCCTATTGGAATGCTCGTGCAGCTATTAATCTGGTTCATCAGAAAAATGATTATGGCAACACCCAGATCTATTTTTTGAGCGGTAATGACAGCCAGGACTCATTGGTGAATGCGCTCATCGCTTCCGGAGAAGCCATACGTTCGGGCTGGAGAGAGAGTCAGGAAGAGATCCTACTCAATCTGCTAAAGAGATCTGTCTATAGTGAAACCTTTAGCCAACAGGAATTGGCCCAATCGCTAGGGCTTAACCCAAGTGCCCTGTCCAAGCGCTTAAAGAGTAGCAGTATTCGCGTTTATTTACGGGGACGAGCAGCAGCACTAGCTAGCATTCAAAGCTTAGAGAAAGGAGAGGCCCATGAGCGGATTGTCTAGTATCGTAACGAATCCATGCTTGATCCTCTTGTTGATTTGTCATTTATTATCGGATTATTATTTTCAAAGTCAGAAGATGGCGGATCGTAAGTATCAGGATAAGAAGGTTCTCGGGCTTCACATTCTATATGTAGCTCTGCCTCTGATCGTGGTTTCTATCTATCATCTGAACTTGTGGTGGATTTGCTTGGTCATTTTACTGACTCATGCTGGAATAGATTTCTTAAAACCGATCGTGCAGAAGCAACTGAAATTACCAATCTCATGGACCTTTGCCTTGGATCAAGTCTTGCATATCGGCATCATTAGCTGTCTAGTCCTTTTAGGAGCGAAGAATGGCACGACCTATCTGCCTTTGGACAGTTTAAATCTGATCTTTTATGTCCTCCTAGTTGGGAAGCCAAGCAATATTGCCTTTAAAATTCTGTTTGCCAAGTATCAACCCACCAGCAAGAAGAAAATGGATACGATCACTGGGGCTGGTTCCATGATTGGCTTTTTAGAGCGTTTGGTGATCGGTGCCTGTCTCGTCTATGGGCAATTTGCTTCTATCGGCCTAGTATTTACAGCCAAGTCCATCGCCCGCTACAATAAAATTTCCGAGAATCCAGCCTTTGCAGAGTATTACTTGATCGGCTCTTTATTTAGTATCCTATCTGCTCTCCTAGCAGCCTGGCTATGTTCATAAGAAAATAATTAGTTAAAGTATAGACAGGAAGGAAAAGCCTCCCTGTCTTTTTACTTGGCTTTTTGGTATAATGGACCAAGTAGAAAATTAGAAAGATTTGTGGGTGTCTAACAGTCCAGTTGGGTGTTTTGATACCCAAAGAGGTATTAGTGTCATGTCTCAATCTTATATCAATGTTATTGGTGCGGGCCTTGCAGGCTCGGAAGCAGCTTACCAGATTGCCCAACAGGGGATTCCGGTCAAGCTTTATGAAATGCGTGGCGTTAAATCTACTCCGCAACACAAAACAGACAACTTTGCTGAGTTAGTGTGTTCCAACTCTCTTCGCGGGGATTCTCTCACCAATGCTGTCGGGCTCCTCAAAGAAGAAATGCGCCGTCTGGGTTCTGTCATCCTTGAAGCAGCGGAAGCGACCCGGGTACCGGCCGGTGGAGCACTGGCTGTGGACCGAGAAGGTTTTGCTAGTCGAGTGACGGAGAAGGTATCCCAACACCCGCTCATCGAAGTCATTCGTGATGAAATTACGGAATTGCCGACAGATGCCATTACAGTGGTCGCAACGGGGCCTCTAACTAGCGATGCCTTGGCAGAAAAGATCCATGCCCTCAATGGTGGCGACGGTTTCTATTTCTATGATGCAGCAGCTCCAATCATCGATGTCAATACTGTCGAAATGGACAAGGTCTATCTCAAGTCACGCTATGACAAGGGAGAAGCAGCTTATCTCAACTGCCCCATGACCAAACAAGAATTTATGGACTTCCACGAGGCCTTGGTTAATGCAGAAGAAGCCCCACTCAACTCTTTTGAAAAAGAAAAGTATTTCGAAGGTTGTATGCCCATTGAAGTCATGGCCAAACGAGGCATCAAAACCATGCTCTATGGCCCTATGAAACCAGTTGGACTCGAGTATCCAGATGATTACAAAGGGCCACGTGATGGGGAGTTTAAGACACCCTATGCAGTTGTTCAGTTGCGCCAAGACAATGCGGCTGCCAGCCTCTACAATATCGTTGGTTTCCAAACTCACCTTAAATGGGGCGAACAAAAACGGGTCTTCCAAATGATTCCAGGTTTGGAAAATGCGGAGTTTGTGAGATACGGAGTCATGCACCGCAATTCTTACATGGACTCTCCAAATTTACTAGAACAAACCTACCGTTCTAAGAAACAACCGAACCTCTTCTTTGCAGGCCAAATGACAGGTGTAGAAGGCTATGTTGAGTCAGCGGCCTCAGGTTTGGTAGCTGGAATCAATGCAGCTCGCCTTTTCAAAGGAGAAGAAGCAGCGATTTTCCCTGAAACGACAGCTATCGGAAGCCTGGCTCACTATATCACCCATGCTGACAGCAAGCATTTCCAACCCATGAATGTCAACTTCGGGATTATCAAAGAGCTAGAAGGACCACGCATTCGGGATAAAAAGGAACGTTATGAGAAAATTGCCGAACGTTCTTTACAAGATTTGGCTCAGTTTATGGAAAAATAACCCAAGAAAGGAAAAAGTTTGGAGAAAATCCAGACTTTTTCTTCTAAAAATGGTATAATGAATAAAATTTAGAATATAGAGAGTTTTCTGACAATGAACAAATCCTATTTTTATTTAGATATGAAGACACACGAGTTGAAAGTGCCTTATACCGGAAAACTCCGTCGTGTGCGAGTCTTATTACCTAAGAATTATGAAACGGATACAGATAGACGTTACCCTGTGGTTTATTTCCACGATGGGCAAAACGTTTTGTACAGCAAGGAAGCTTATGCGGGTCATTCCTGGAAGGTGATTCCAGCCATTAAGCGGAATCCCGATATTAGTCGCATGATTGTCGTTGCGATCGATAATGATGGTTTCCAACGCATGAATGAATACTCTGCCTGGAAGTACAAGGAATCTAATATTCCTGGCATGCAATTTGGTGGCAAAGGGGTTGAGTACGGCGAATTTGTCATGGAGGTGGTGAAATCTTTTATCGACCAAGAATACCGGACTCTTGCTGATCGAGAACATACGGCCATGATTGGATCTTCCTTGGGGGGAAATATTACCCAATTCTTGGGATTAGAGTACCAAGATCAAATCGGTTGTTTAGGGGTCTTTTCATCCGCCAACTGGCTACACCAAGATGCCTTCAATCATTATATCGAACGTAAAAAATTATATGCAGACCAACGGATCTACATCTATGTGGGGACTGAAGAGGCGGATGATACAGATAAAACTTTAATGGCAGGAAACATCAAGCAAGCCTATATCGATTCATCCCTTCGTTATTATCACGACGTCATCCAGCAAGGGGTGGAACTCAATCATATTGCCATTCGGATTCAATCTGGTGCTATTCACCACGAAGAAGCGTGGGCAGAGCACCTACCAGAATGCCTTCGCTTTTTGGCTGAGAATTGGGATTAATGGACTCAAAACAAATCAATAGAGAGAAAGAGGAAACTTATGAATATTGAACATTTAAGCCACTGGAGTGGCCAACTTAACCGTGAAATGTATGTTAATCGCTATGGACACGCAGGAATTCCTGTTGTGGTCTTTGCTTCATCAGGTGGAAGCCATAACGAGTACTATGACTTTGGTATGATTGATGCTTGTGCCCAGTTTATCGAAGAGGGACGAGTTCAATTTTTCACCCTTTCTAGTGTGGATAGTGATAGCTGGCTTTGTGATTGGAAGAATCCTCATGATCGAGCTGAGATGCACCGTGCATACGAGCGCTATGTGATTGAAGAAGCCATTCCTTTTATCAAACACAAAACAGGCTGGTTTGATCCGATGATGACAACTGGTTGCTCTATGGGGGCCTACCACGCGCTCAATTTCTTCTTGCAACATCCAGATGTCTTTAACAAAGTGATTGCTTTGAGTGGTGTCTATGACGCTCGTTTCTTTGTTGGTGACTTTGGAGGCGATGAAGCCATTTACCAAAACTCTCCATCTGATTATATTTGGAACCAAAATGATGGCTGGTTTATCGATCGTTATCGTCAGGCGGAAATCGTTGTTTGTACTGGTTTAGGAGCTTGGGAACAAGATGGACTTCCATCTTTCTACAAACTGAAAGAAGCCTTTGATCACAAAAATATTCCTGCATGGTTCGCTGAATGGGGACATGATGTCGCCCACGATTGGGAATGGTGGCGCAAACAAATGCCATATTTCCTAGGTCAAATGCATCTATAAGTAAAAAGGGAGGAGACCTCAATGAATTATATCGTTATTTCACCATATTACCCACAAAACTTCCAACAATTTACAATCGAGTTGGCTAATAAAGGGATCACTGTCTTGGGAATTGGTCAAGAGCCATATGAACAGTTAGATGAGCCTTTGCGCAACAGCTTAACAGAATATTTCCGTGTTGAAAATTTGGAAAATCTGGACGAAGTGAAACGTGCAGTAGCCTTTCTCTTTTACAAACATGGCCCAATCGATCGTATCGAATCCCACAATGAGTACTGGTTGGAATTGGATGCGGCGCTTCGTGAGCAATTCAATGTCTTTGGTGCCAAACCAAAAGATTTGAAGAAAACCAAGTTCAAATCCGAAATGAAGAAACTCTTCAAGAAAGCAGGTGTTCCTGTCGTTCCAGGCGCTGTTATTAAAAAAGAAAAAGACATTGATAAGGCTGTGAAGAAGATTGGGTTGCCATTGATTGCTAAGCCTGACAATGGGGTAGGAGCAGCAGCGACCTTCAAGATCGAAACGCCAGAAGATGTGGACCATTTCAAGGCTGAGTGGGATGGCCATACAGAGTACTTCTTTGAGAAATTTGTCACTTCTAGTGAGATTTGTACCTTTGATGGTCTAGTGGATCGTGACGGCAACATTGTCTTTTCAACTACCTTTGACTATGCACATACGCCACTCGATTTGATGCTCTACAAGATGGACAACTCTTATTATGTCCTTAAAGAAATGGATCCAAAATTGCGTCAATACGGGGAAGCGATTGTTAAAGCCTTTGGCATGAAAGAACGTTTCTTCCACATTGAGTTCTTCCGCGATGGGGATGACTATATTGCGATCGAGTACAATAATCGTCCTGCAGGTGGCTTTACCATCGACGTCTACAACTATGCTCACTCGATTGATTTGTACCGTGGTTATGCTGCCATCGTAGCAGGGGAACCCTTCCCAGCTTCTGAGTTTGAGCCCCTTTATTGCTTGGCAACTTCTCGTCGTGCCAATGCAGCTTATGCTCTTTCAGAGGAAGAAGTTCTGGCCAAATACCGTGATCAATTCCGTGTGAAGAAAGACATGCCAGCGGCCTTTGCGGAACTTCAGGGAGATTACCTCTATATGCTTACAACACCTAGTCGTGAAGAATTGGAACAAATGATTCATGACTTTGGCCAACGCCAATCATAAGATGACGACCGGTAGGATAGGATCCTATCGGTTTTTTATGTGACTATTGAATGAGATAGAAAAATCTAGAAGTTTGTGAAAAAACTAAATATTTCCTTTTGAAAGCTTATAGTTTCCATGATTATAGTGTTTAGGATTGTGAATTTTTCTGAGCATTATTTTTGACTGAGCTTTCATTTTTGGCTAGAATGAAAGTGAATGAATAAATGCTAAGAAAGGCGAAATGATGGCAACATTAGACAAAAGTCTCTTATTGGAAATGTTCCGTAAAATGGAAGAAATCCGTCGCATGGACTTAAAAATTGCACAGTTAGTAAAAAAAGGGAAAGTGCCAGGAATGACGCACTTTTCTGTTGGGGAAGAAGCGGCTAACGTCGGAGCGATGTTGGCTTTGAACGATGATGATTTGCTGACATCTAACCACCGTGGACACGGACAAGCCATTGCTAAAGGAATCGATTTGAATGGCATGATGGCCGAAATCCTTGGTAAGTATACCGGTACTTGTAAAGGGAAGGGTGGATCAATGCACATCGCCGACCTGGATGCAGGTAACCTTGGTGCCAACGGGATCGTCGGTGGAGGTATGGGAATTGCCGTAGGTGCAGCCCTTACACAACAAATGAAAAAGACTGGTAAGATTGTTGTCTGCTTCTTTGGTGATGGCGCAACCAACGAAGGTGTCTTCCACGAAGCAGTGAATATGGCTTCTATTTGGAATCTTCCGGTAATTTTCTACTGTATCAATAATGGTTACGGAATCTCTGCCGACATCAAGAAGATGACCAATGTCAAACATATCCATGAGCGTAGTGCTGCATACGGCATTCCTGGAATGTTTATTCCTGACGGGAACAACGTTATTGATGTCTATGAAGGCTTCCAAAAAGCTGTTGAACACGTCCACTCTGGAAAAGGACCTGTCTTGATTGAAAGTGTCACTTATCGTTGGCTCGGTCACTCTTCATCTGACCCTGGTAAATACCGGACACGTGAAGAAGTCGAAGAATGGAAGAAGAAAGATCCGATCGAAAACCTTCGCAAGTACCTCCTTGAAAATGAAATTGCAAGCGCAGAAGAATTGGATCAGATCCAAGAAGAAGTGAAAAAAGCAGTTGAAGCTTCAGTGAAATTTGCGGAAGAAAGCCCATTCCCACCACTCGAATCAGCTTTCGAAGATATTTACGCAGACTAAGGGGGAGTAGAGAATTATGGAAACTAAATTAATGTCTTTCCGCGATACCATTATCCTTGCTATGTCTGAGGAAATGCGTCGCGACGAAAATGTATTGTTGATGGGAGAAGATGTCGGAGTTTTCGGTGGAGACTTCGGTACTTCTGTAGGGATGCTGGAAGAGTTTGGTCCAGAACGTGTCCGTGACTGTCCGATTTCTGAGGCTGCGATTTCAGGTGCAGCAGCAGGTGCAGCCATGACCGGACTTCGCCCAATCGTTGATATGACCTTCATGGATTTCTCAGTAATTGCCATGGATGCTATTGTCAACCAAGCTGCTAAAACTCGCTACATGTTTGGTGGTAAAGGGCAAGTACCGATGACCATTCGCTGTGCTGCTGGTAATGGAGTTGGATCTGCAGCTCAACACTCCCAATCTTTGGAATCATGGTTTACTCATATTCCTGGTTTGAAAGTTGTTGCTCCTGGTACGCCAGCGGATATGAAGGGACTGCTCAAGTCATCAATCCGTGATAACAACCCCGTTATCATTCTTGAGTACAAATCAGAATTCAACCAAAAAGGGGAAGTGCCAGTTGATCCAGACTACACAATTCCACTTGGTGTCGGAGAAATCAAACGTGAAGGAACTGACGTCACTGTCGTAACCTACGGAAAAATGCTTCGTCGCGTGATGCAAGCTGCTGAAGAATTAGCAGAAGAAGGTATCTCAGTAGAAGTAGTAGACCCACGTACCTTGGTTCCACTTGATAAAGAGATCATCATTAACTCTGTCAAGAAGACAGGAAAAGTAGTCCTTGTCAATGATGCCCACAAAACAAGTGGCTATATCGGAGAAATTTCAGCTATTATCTCTGAATCAGAAGCATTTGATTACTTGGATGCACCAATCCGCCGTTGTGCGGGGGAAGATGTGCCAATGCCTTACGCACAAAACCTTGAAAATGCAATGATCCCAACAGTTGAAAGCATCAAAGATGCCATTCGTAAAACATATAACAAAGAATAATACATAACGTAAATTATGTAATATCATTTGAATTAGACCAGGAAACTTTGTATCTTTTTAGGTACAAAGTTCTCTGCGTCCTTAATATCTTAGATTAGAGCACGGGCTAAAAGCTCGGAAAAAAGATAAATCTACTTGACTTCATCGAAGTCTGCGTTGATTTCCTATTTTTCGGTCGCTTTTAAACGCCCTTTGCATCATAAATAGAATAGGAGAGGTCATGGCTGATGATAAGCTAAGAGCGACTCCTGCGGCTAGAAAATTAGCGGATGATCTTGGAATCAACCTCTATGATGTTTCTGGTTCAGGCGCAAACGGTCGTGTCCACAAAGAAGACGTGGAAACCTATAAAGAAACAAATGTGGTTCGCATTTCACCACTTGCAAAACGAATTGCACTAGAGCATAATATTGCTTGGCAAGAAATCCAAGGAACTGGTCATCGTGGTAAGATTATGAAGAAGGATGTTTTAGCCTTCCTTCCTGAAAATATCGAAAACGATACGATTAAATCACCTGCTCAAATTGAGAAAGTGGAAGAAGTTCCAGATAACGTGACACCTTATGGAGAAATCGAGCGTATACCGATGACTCCTATGCGTAAGGTTATTGCTCAACGTATGGTTGAGTCATACTTAACTGCTCCAACCTTCACGCTTAACTACGATGTAGATATGTCTGAATTGCTTGCCCTTCGTAAGAAAGTTCTTGATCCAATTATGGAAGCAACAGGTAAGAAAATCACTGTTACAGATTTGCTTTCACTTGCGGTTGTCAAAACTCTTATGAAACATCCATATATCAACGCTTCATTGACAGAAGATGGTAAAACAATTATCACCCACAACTACGTTAATCTTGCGATGGCTGTTGGTATGGATAATGGTCTTATGACACCAGTTGTCTACAATGCTGAAAAGATGACCTTGTCTGAGTTGGTCGTAGCCTTCAAGGACGTTATCGGACGTACCTTGGATGGTAAGCTTGCTCCAAGTGAATTGCAAAACTCGACCTTTACCATCAGTAACTTAGGAATGTTTGGCGTTCAATCATTTGGACCGATTATCAACCAACCAAACTCTGCTATCCTAGGGGTTAGTGCAACGGTTGAAAAACCAGTTGTTGTGAATGGTGAAATTGTCATTCGTCCAATCATGAGCTTGGGCTTGACCATTGACCACCGTGTTGTCGATGGGATGGCTGGTGCCAAATTCATGAAAGACTTGAAAGCCTTGATTAAAGACCCGATTTCAATGTTGGTCTAATCAACGAGAGAGAATAGAAACAAGAAAAAGAGGGAAATAAAATGGCCTTAGAAGTAATTATGCCAAAAGCCGGCGTAGATATGACCGAAGGACAAATCGTTCAGTGGAATAAAAAAGTCGGCGAATTTGTAAAAGAAGGAGAAGTTCTCCTTGAAATCATGACAGACAAAGTCAGCATGGAATTGGAAGCAGAAGAAGACGGTTACTTGATCGCTATCCTGAAAGGGGACGGAGAAACTGTTCCTGTAACAGAAGTAATCGGTTACCTTGGTGAAGAAGGGGAAAATATCCCAACAGCCGGAGCAGCAGCACCAGAAGCGAGTCCAGCACCAGCTGCAGCAAGTGCTTCAAACGATGACAATAAGAGCGATGACGCTTATGATATCGTAGTAATCGGTGGGGGTCCTGCTGGTTACGTATCTGCTATTAAGGCAGCTCAATTAGGTGGTAAGGTTGCTCTCGTTGAGAAATCTGAACTTGGTGGAACGTGCTTGAACCGCGGATGTATCCCAACTAAGACTTACCTCCACAACGCTGAAATCATTGAAAATATAGGTCATGCTGCTAACCGTGGTATTGTGATTGAAAATCCTAACTTCACAGTGGATATGGACAAGGTTCTTGAAACCAAGAACAAGGTCGTAAATACCCTTGTTGGTGGGGTTGCAGGACTTCTTCGTAGCTACGGAGTGGATGTTCATAAAGGAATCGGTACCATCACCAAAGATAAGAATGTCTTGGTCAATGGTTCTGAATTGCTTGAAACGAAGAAAATCATCCTTGCCGGTGGTTCAAAAGTTAGCAAGATTAACGTTCCTGGTATGGAATCATCCCTTGTCATGACCAGTGATGATATCCTTGAAATGAACGAAGTGCCAGAAAGCCTCGTGATCATTGGTGGTGGTGTTGTTGGTATCGAACTTGGTCAAGCCTTCATGACCTTTGGGTCAAAAGTTACTGTTATCGAAATGATGGACCGTATCGTTCCAGCTATGGATGCGGAAGTATCTAAGAACCTTCGTTTGATCCTTGAACGTAAGGGTATGACCATCTTGACGGATACGAAATTGCAAGAAATCATTGAGGAAGATGGAAAACTCCGTATCAAGGTTGAAGGTAAAGATGATATCATCGCGAATAAAGCCCTTCTTTCAATCGGTCGTGTTCCAGACCTTGAAGGTATCGGAGATGTTGAATTTGAATTGGATCGTGGACGGATCAAGGTCAATGAATACATGGAAACGTCTGTTCCAGGTATCTATGCACCAGGCGATATCAACGGTACCAAGATGTTGGCTCACGCTGCCTTCCGTATGGGAGAAGTTGCGGCTGAAAATGCTCTTAAGGGAAATCATGCTGTTGCCAAATTGAACTTGACTCCTGCAGCCATCTACACCCTTCCTGAAGTTGCGGCTGTTGGTTTGACAGAAGAACAAGCTCGTGAGAAATACGATGTTCAAATCGGTAAGTTTAACTTTGCGGCGAACGGTCGTGCCATTGCATCAGATGCGGCTCAAGGATTTGTTAAAGTCATTGCAGACAAGAAATACGGTGAAGTTCTTGGGGTTCACATCATTGGTCCAGCTGCTGCTGAATTGATCAACGAAGCTTCAACCATCATTGAGATGGAAATCACTGTAGAAGAAATGCTCAAGACCATTCATGGTCACCCAACCTTCTCAGAAGTGATGTACGAAGCTTTTGCGGATGTACTTGGCTTGGCTGTTCACTCACCTAAGAAGAAATAATATTATTCTTTCAACTAAATTTTCTTAAAGTAGTACGGACGGCAGCGACCTCTTTTAGAGTTCCATGCCTAAAAATTGAGCCACTTGTCTCAATTTTTCCGAGAAATGGCTTAATAAATAATTTTCCTTATCGAAGAAATGTTTGGAAGGATTAGTCAGACGCAGTGGTTGTTTGGTATCTTTGTTCGCTGGACAAGCTTCAAAGATACCTAATCAACTGTGCGGGGGTGGGAATACGAACTTTTTTTACTAGCGAAGTTCTGTCCCACTCCCTTCTTTTTACTACTTCAGAAAATTCAAGTGAAATTCAACTATTTCTGTCTAATGCTTATCTTACTATGAGTAGGATTTATAAAACGAATTTTTGGAATTACTATGAAATACATTATTAATTATTCAAATGATACTGCTTTTAATATTGCTTTAGAAGAGTATGCTTTTAAGCACCTCTTGGATGAAGATCAAATCTTCCTTCTTTGGATTAACAAACCTTCGATTATCGTTGGTCGTCACCAAAATACCATCGAAGAAATCAACCGTGACTATGTTCGGGAGCATGGGATTGAAGTGGTTCGCCGAATCAGTGGTGGTGGGGCTGTTTATCACGATTTGAACAACCTTAACTACACCATCATTTCAAAAGAAGATGAAAACAAGGCCTTTGACTTCAAGAGCTTCTCGACTCCCGTGATCAACACTTTGGCTCAACTTGGTGTTAAGGCTGAATTTACGGGTCGTAACGATTTGGAAATTGATGGTAAGAAATTCTGTGGGAATGCCCAAGCTTACATCAATGGTCGGATTATGCACCATGGTTGCCTTCTCTTTGATGTGGATTTGTCAGTCCTTGCTAATGCTCTCAAGGTGTCTAAAGACAAGTTTGAGTCTAAAGGGGTTAAATCCGTTCGCGCTCGTGTGACCAATATCATCGATGAGTTGCCAGAAAAAATCACGGTTGAAGAGTTCCGTGACCTACTTTTGGACTACATGAAGAAAGAATACCCTGAGATGACAGAATATGTCTTCTCGGATGAAGAATTGGCTGAAATCAATCGTATCAAGGAAACCAAGTTCGGTACCTGGGATTGGAACTATGGGAAGTCTCCTGAATTCAATGTCCGTCGTGGCACAAAATTCACAAGCGGTAAGGTGGAAATCTTCGCTAATGTCATTGAATCAAAAATTCAAGATATCAAGATTTACGGTGACTTCTTTGGTATCGAAGATGTTGCAGCAGTAGAAGATGTTCTTCGTGGCGTTAAATACGAACGTGAAGACGTCCTCAAAGCCCTTCAAACCATTAATCTAGGTCGTTACTTTGCAGGTATCACTGCAGAAGAAATTGCTGAGGCAGTGGTGGAATAAAGTCAAAAGAGATTCGCAGTAGCGGATCTCTTTTTTGAAACTAGTTTCACATAGAAATTATTGTTTTACTAAGGATTTTGTAGTATAGTAAAGGTGGAGAAATGTATTCGTTTACAAAAGTATAAATAAAATTTTAAATACTCAGCAATCACTAAACAAGGAAATTGATTGACTAGCTGAATAATATTTACCTTTGATGCTTTAGAAAGTGTGATGATATGAAACGTGTCTTTATTATTTTATCAAACCTTTTCATCTCTAGCTTTTTGATTTGGATTGCCTTTATTTCTCCAAATACGCTTATCCACCGCAGTCTTCCGGTAGTAGGTGTGGTAAGACAAGATAAGAGCGTCACATATGAAGACTTATCTTCCAGTTTAGACCGCTTGGCAAGGGAAAATCATAGTATAATTGCCCGTCAGATACAAAGAACAGACTCTAAGGGGCAGGTTGTTTTCACCTATGAAATCTACGGAGAGGGAAAACTTCCTCTTGGGATTAAAAGAGAGAAGAAAGAACTGGCTACCAAAGAAAGCCTGCTAACGAATTATTATGTATTAACAGGTGAATTGGAAACTGAAAAGCTGGATCAAACGCTTCATACTCTTGGTTTCTCACAAACTTTTATTGAGAAACCGAATCTTCTGCTGACCTTTATTGCCTTTTTTGGCTCAGGTTCACAATCACTTGCCTTAGTCATTTTTATCATTAGTTTTAGCTCTTTTACGATTATTCAAAAAACACAAGAAATGAGAAGTGCTGGGATTCGATATATTTCAGGAATGAGACGCTTGCAACTTTTCGGACATTCTCTAAAAGATGATAGTATAGAGTTGCTTTTGGGATGTATTGGCGCAAGTATAATGGGTGCTGTTCTGATTTATTGCTTTCAATTGACACCTTTTTCCTATTCCATCGTCATTTTCAGTAGTATTATTTACAATGGGATTTTACTAATTTTGTCTGTTTTCTTATCCTTCCTCTTTGCATATAGTATTCAAACGATTCATTTAGTCCCCCTTTTAAAAGGGAAGGTTCCATTGAAGCGCATATTGGTTTTCCTCTTTATTTGTCAATTTCTCGCTGTGGCACTAATTGGCCTTGCAGTTCATCGAATCAGTATTTATGGATCAGTCTGGCAAACCTACCAAGAGGGAAGTGAGGCTTGGTCAAAACAGTCGAATTGGGTCCAAATTAGTACAAGTCGAGAATATGGCAATCAGATTACCAGTAAAGAGAGGCTGAAGGAAAATAGGGAGAAATGGTCCAAGCTCATCGAGTCTGGTATTGAAAATGGTGGTCTTTTAGCTTATCATAATCTCGTATCTTTTAGTTCAAAAGGAGTTATGACGGATCCTAGTACAGGTAAAGAGTTTTCAATCACAGATTACGATCCTCTTGCACGAACTCTCTATGTAACTCCAAATTACCTCGAAATCCAAGGTGTTCCAGTTTCTCCTGAAGAAAAAGATCACTTAAATCACTTACAAGCAGGGGAATTTGGTCTGTTACTTCCGGAAAAATTAAAAGGTCGAGAAGAGGAGATGATCAAACGATATGAAGATTATCTATCTCCTCGAGATGATCAAGGAAATATCACCTTATCAATGAAGGCGCAGGTAACGTATATTCCGAATCATCAAAAACGCTTTATCTACAACAACACACCAATCAGCTATAAGCAATTCTTTACAGATCCTGTCTTAGTGGTTATACAACCTGAAAGTTTTGGAGGCTATGAGAATCCATATTTCACCCACCTAGATTCCTACCTTTATTTTAATGGGCTTCAGAATAGTAAGAAGCTAGTCGCTGAGTATGATCTTGAAAAAAGTGTTAGTCAGTACGACTATGCAGTGGACGTTTACCAGCAAATGGCCCAAAACATACAAATAGAAAATCTCATGGCGATTGCAGGAGGAGTCTTTGGTATAGCAACCTCTGTTCTTCTTTTTAACACTATGAATTTCCTATATTTTGAAGAGTTTAGAAGACCAATCTTCTTGAAGAAGATTGCAGGTCTGGGATTTGTAAACATTCACCAAACGATTTTGCTCTCAGAAAGTGTCCTCTTACTATTAGGAAGCTTCCTTGTATTCATTCTCACTTCGGAATGGTGGATTGCTCTTGTCACTCTCTTGCTATTTATTACTAATGCTTGGTTCATTCTCCTGTACCGGTCTCATAAAGAAGAGCACTTGTTAGCCACTGTACTGAAAGGAGCCTAATATGATTAGCGTAGAACATTTAACCAAATCATTTGGCCAACGAACGGTCTTTCAAGATTTGAGCTTGCAATTTACAGAAGGTAAGGTCTATGCTCTGATCGGAAATAGTGGGTGTGGTAAAACAACCTTGCTCAATATCTTGGCGAAGATAGAGCCTTATGAAGAAGGGAGTATAAACTATCAAGGGCAAGAACTGAAACAAATCAAACAGCATCACTTCTTTAAGCGTGAATTAGGTTATCTCTTCCAAAACTTTGGCCTACTTGAAAACGAGACTATCGCTACAAATTTAGATTTGGGATTGATTGGGCAAAAATTAACGAAAAAAGAGAAGAAGCAGCAAGAGGAAGAAGTGCTCAAAAAAGTAGGATTGGCTTACCTTGCTCTGGATCAAAAGATTTATGAATTATCGGGGGGAGAGGCGCAACGTGTCGCATTAGCTAAAGTTATTTTAAAAGATCCACCTTTAATTTTGGCAGATGAACTAACTGCAGCACTGGATCCAGAAACCTCACAAGAGGTGATGGACTTGCTCTTAATGTTAAAGAATCAAGAGCGTATAATCATTATTGCAACCCATAATCCAGTAATATGGGAAAAAGCTGACGAAGTGATAAGGCTCAACTAGTCCATGGTTGAAGAATGGTAGGATCTTCTAGATTATCTTTTATAGCTATTCAGGAGGTATAGGCTGATGAAGAAAGATTCATTCGAACAAAAATTTTTCAGTTTTATCATCCTTGGTATTATCATTCTCTTATCAGCTTGCACACTTGTAGGTCCACAAAAAAAATCTCCATCCGGTAGTGCCAATGTATCCAGGAAAATAGGGTTCGAGGAAAGAAAGGCAGAAGATTTATTAAAAAATTCTATTTCTATCCCTTATCCAGATGGGAAAATCTTTACACCTACCGCACTGTCAAATGATGGGATTGCCTATGGCGAGGCTGTTGACCAAGGACATGATGATCAGAATTATCTTGCCAGTATGAATTTACATACCAAGGAATTTCATAAGATAAAAGATGTTGAAAAGACATCTAATCTGACTCATGTAGCTGTCAGCTATGTTGATCATGATATTGTTGTTTTTGAAGAGTATGATCAACTCAATCAAACAGGGATTTACTATCTTTGGAAGATAAAGGACAAATCTTTAACGACACTGATCGATAGGAGACCTATCGGAACGGTTCCAGTTACTCAAGTAGCTCGATCCAACCAGAAACTCTTTATAAATTATGAAGTAGGCGATAGCCTATATCAGATTGAAGAAGTTGACCTTGAACCAGGGTTCATCAGACGATTGAATCAGAAAATAGCGGTTTTCCGACTGTCTTTAAAGATCACTTGTATTATGTACAAATTGATAACACAGCTTTAACTACAAAAATTGTAGCCTACTCCTTAAATGATGGGCAGAAAAAAGTTATAGATCAAACAAAGGATGATCAACGCTATTATGTCGATTTAATGACGAATGGGCACAATCTTCTATACTTGGTTGCAAATAATAAAGATGCTTCGTTTACCTTCGAAAATAAAAACCATAAAAAGATATTTTCTACTTCACAGGCAGAAACCTCCATATATCGCAATATTTATTTCACATATATGGGAGAAAGAAGAAGTGAGGAGCGTGTTAAATCTCAATATTATTTGTGGGATTTAAGGCATCGGATTCATTATTTATATGATCATGGCCCCATTTTACTATCGGATAAAGGGATTCTATGGGTTCAATTCAAAAAGAAGGATAGTGAGATTCCAAAAGGTGAAATCTATCGAAATGAAAACTCCGTAATGCGCTATCAAGAATGGTAGAAAGGAGAAAAATCATGAGAAAAGTTCATTTATTCCTTGTACTTCTGACTTTGCTTGGTTTATCTGGCTGTACAGCGACACAAAAAGAAAGCCAAACAAGTTCTTCCAGCACTCGTAAGGTCACATCCTCTTCATCAACAACAGTTAGTGTAAAAACAAAGGAGCGTACAGAACCTAATCCTCAAATGCCAGCAGAGGTAGCAGAGCGATTAAAAATTAAGGAAGGCAGTACGGAAGCCGGAACTCAGCAAACTTTGCCATCTTCAAAACAGGAACAAGCTTCAATGAAAGAGAATACGCAACCTTCTCAATCGCCCGAGCAAGAATCATCTAGTAAAGTGAATCAAGGGATCCGAAAACTATTGCCTATTCCTCTAAAGCTTCAAGAAGAATGGTATTTCTGTGCACCGGCGACAGTCCATATGATGCTGGCTAGTCGAGGGGTTAGCGTCTCTCAACATCAATTGGCTAAGGAAATGGGGACTTATAATCCCTATGGGACTCATAATCGAGATGCCATTCGCGTCTTGAATCAGAATCTATTTGGCTATCCGGAACCAAGTGGAAATCAAGCAGGCTATCGATTGGTTACTGTAACAGATGCACGTCCAGATTCGGAAGATATCCGTCTCTTTAAAGAACGTGTGCGCAAAGATATTGATGATGGATATCCTCTCTATTACACCTTCAATGTAGCACAAATCTATCCTGGAAAAAGTGGGGAACATAATGTGATTGGAGTAGGCTATGAATTGACAGCAGATGGCAAGGACATCTCATCAATCTATTATCTAGATCCCGATACACATGTACAGGATCCAACCTATGGAGGCTTGAAGAAACTGACACCAGAGGAATTATTAGCAGCCATGGCTACCTGCGGTGAGAAAAATTATGCTTGGTAGATGATATCGTAATAAAACGAAAGTTCGTTCATGACATGGTCTCTTTTCTTGATATTCGAAAACTATGAGTGTACAATATAGAGGAAATCTGAACACAAAAGGGGATTATATTCGATGATGAGAGTTCCAGTGGAAAATCTTGGTCTATTTGAACAGTTAGATCGTATAGTCGTGGCTTTTTTTAGAAAGCAACAATCTTCAAGTCCATATGATTTGTATGTCAGTATTACACAAGAACACCTTGACCAGAAAAAGCAAGCGCTAGAACCATTAGGCTATCAAGCTGTCAAACTACCATTAGGAATGGCTTTAGATAACGTCATCCAGCAACCTTATTATAAAAACTTAATCATTGGTGGTCTTGCTCCTGAGGAAATAATCGTTAGCAAAGAAGAATTAATGCCTTTGAAAGATATCGTGGATAGCTTTTGTATCATGTACGCTGCAGCGAATAACAGATTGGAAAATAGTAAAGCTTATGAATTAATGAAAGATAAGACGGTTTATTTTATTGGTAAACTATTTACAGATTTTCCGAAGGCCGGTGATGAAATTGCTTATTTAGGAATTGATCGAATAGCGAGTGACGGAACACCATATGAAGCAGTTAAATGCTTTTTAACGAAAGAAAGTGCAGAAAAGTATAATAGTGAAAAAAGACCTGTCACCCCTGCAAACCTGGCTTATCTAAAATCATTTTGGGGAAAACCAGTTATAATTGAGCCACACAGAAATTATTGGATTGAATTTTTATAGAATAATAAAAGAGCGTAAGATTCCATATAAAAATCTACGCTCTTTTTCTAACATAAAAATCATTTACATAATTTACGTTATGTAATTTTATAAACTATCCAAGGCATTTTTCTGTTCATCATTAACGATATGCGTATACAAGTCGGTAACTTGTGTGCTGGCATGTCCCAGCTGGTGGCTGACCAAAACCTGTGATTTGGTTGCATCATAGAGACGCGTTGCTAATGTATGGCGTAGTTTATGGGGCGTCACGCGGACTTTGAAGTCTTCTGAATACTTGGCCACCATTTTTTCAACGCTAGAAGCATCAATCCGGTTTGGAACACCTCGATACAAGGTTAAGAATAGAGCTGTATCAGTCTTTTCTGTCTTGTAACGTTTGTCTCGAATAGCAAGATATTGCTCTAGATAAGGCTTAGCAAAGGCAGCAACATTGACAGAGTCTCGTTTTCCACCTTTTCGAGTGACGTCAATCACCATCATCTTAAGATTGAGGTCACGAAGGTCTAGGTTAACGGCTTCAGAGAGACGGACACCAGAAGCAAGAAGGAGTGCTATAATGGCTAAATCTCGCTCTTTATTCTTATTAAAGGAGGATAGGGCGCGATTTGAGAGTGTTTGAGGGTACTCCTGGTCGATATAGTTAAGAAAACCTTCTGTTTCATCTCCTAAAAAGAGTTTTTGTTTGATATTTTCGGCTCGCGCAGCCAAGGTTTCTTTCTTTTTCTTGGTAGCAACCTTCTTCATGACGTTACGGTAGAAATAAGGTTCCCCTTGCTCATTCTCAACCTCCTCGGTCAAATACTTATAGAGACTAGATAGTGCAGAAAGGGTACGGTTTATTGTCGTTTGAGAAACTCCATTTTTAGTTGTGTTAGCATTAAGCAAAGGACGTTCGCGTAAGTAAAGAATAAAGGATTCCATGTCTTTCTTGGTCATGTGTTCCAGAACGTCTAAAGGGATCTCGGCCATGGTGTCAGCATCCGATATACCAGATTCTAAGACCCAGGTGAAAAATCGATCGTATTCCTTTAAGTATTCGTACAAGGTTGTAAAACTGTAGGGAACGGCCAGTTTCGATTGATAATATTCCAATACATACCAGGGCATGACTTGTTTGAGTTTATCAATCCGTTCTAATAAGATCTCGCGTTTCATGTTTTTCTCCAAATCTTTCTATACTAGTAGTATAGCATAGCCAGATATATTTTTCAAGAAAATTATAGTTTTTCGGAAAGATGTTATAGGGTTTATTTGGGTTAACTGAAAAAAATTTTTGAAGATAGATCGTAACCAAAAAATTTTTTTAAGCCAATTACACTCAATTATGTACTTTATTTAAGTGAACACTGGAAATTTTTAAAGCTGTTCATCTTCTGTACAATGTACTTTATTTAAGTGAAAACTAAAAATTTTTCAAATGTACATTTTTGCAATAAAAAACACTCCAATATCAATTTAATGATCTTTAGAGTTGTTTTTAGCTTGTTTGATTTTAATATTCTATTACATCTTTAATCTAACAAAATGCTCCTGTTTTCTTCTCAAACCTTTGCAAATTGGGCAGCTTATTAATGAGCGCTTTTCATATTTAATTTTTCCATTAATTTTAAGTTTATATCGATGATTTGAGTTTTCTTTACAAATCCACCATACAGTTTGTTGATATTTTTCATTGATTTCAGTTGGATCTGCTAAAAGAATATTATTAAGATAGTCCCATTCGTTCATTAAATGTTTATGAGTTGTTTCTAAGTCGTTAAATCCTTTTAATACCTTATTATTTTGACAATATGGACAAGATTCTTTCATCAGAATTTTTTTCTTAACAGTTTGTTGATATTCTTCCTTTACATACATTGCATTTCCACCACGCTCTATAAGTCGAATTACACATAATTGAGCATGATTCTCTATCATTTAAAGCTGACCATTCCTTAATCAACCAAGGGTGTGTGGTCGCTAGATCGTTAAATCCTTTTAATACTTTTTGATTTCTACAGTATGGACAAGAAATTTCTCTGTAAAATTTTTCTTTAATAACTTGCTGATATTCTCCAGTACATACAGGGCATTTCCACCATGCATTATATGTTGAATTTGCCCTTACTGAAGACATTTCTTGTTTATTTAATGATGACCATTCTTTAATTAACCAAGGATGTGTTGTTTCAAGATCATTATAACCTTTTGCAGTCTTCTTAAAAGAACAATATGGACAACATTGGTCGTTTTTGTGGCGTTCAGAAATTTTTGCTTTAAAACTTCTGTGACATTTTCGACAAATCCAATTGGTTAAAGCATTTGAATCATAAAAGAAGGTATCAATATCACCATTCAGTTCTTTTACCCATTCATTGTTTAAGTACGGTTTAACATAGCTTAGTGTTTCGTTTGGTTTAGGAATTTTTTTATTACAGTAAGGACATATAGAGTTGAGACTATTAGAGTTATTGTTTGTAAACACACCTAGAACAATCCCTAATCTCTCCTGAAATTCTAAATCACAACAATCACAAATCCAATTAAATATTTTATTCTCGGTTTCTGACGATTTCGTCACCTCATCAGGTTTTTCTACATTCTTGCTACTCCAAAGGTCACACAACTCAGGATAAGTATCTGCAATTGTATTATAACCTTTTAATGCTTGTTCATCATTACAATATGGACAGCTATCTATTACTTCTTTTCTTATTGGAATTGAACAAAGGTATTCACCTTGACAAACAGAACACTTCCACCAATATTTTTTTGTTTCAATGTGGCTCAATGCTAAATGAACAGGCAATCCATTTTTATCGCTCCATTCTTCCTGTAATTTTGGGAAATTATAGAGTATATCATTGTTAAAAACAAGTGTATACCAATCACAACGATTAGGACAAGTTTGAAAATTACTATTCTCTAAGTCGGTTCTTGAAATCATTTCAATTGGACTACAATAAAAACTGACTTTGCAGCAAGGGCATTTCCAATTTATGCATTTAGAAGACTTATACCAATATTCAGAAATAGGTTTATCATTACTTTTATCCCAAAATTTCTCTAAATAAGGATGAGTTTCTTGTAAAGTATTATATCCTTTTAACATCAATTTATTATCACAATAAGGGCAGCCTTCAAGATGCCTTTTGACAACACTACATTCATATTGACCATGACATTTAAAACACTGCCATCTTACTAAGATGTCGGATAAACTATCAATCATATTACTTTTTACATGAGTTGGAATAAATTGCTTAAAAAGATTTCTATCTGTATGTAATAGGGGGTTGGCTTTCACTTTAATTGGGGTATCGAATGTAGCTTTACAGTTAGTACAATAGAAACTATATCTTTTGATTCTTGAAATTAGCTGATCAATAGACAACTTAAAGATATGGTCACATTTGTCGCATTTCCAATTTCTAGGGATTGTAACATTGTCACTTAACTTCAAATCATTAAACTCTACATCGTTTTGCTCCCCTGGAAGATAAATTTTCCAAAGATTAGGGTATGCTTTAGTGTAAGGTACAAAATGTGTACTTTCATTACATCCGACATGAACAAGCTCTTGATTATGTTTATTGATTAATTTAGAAGTGTTTGCTACATCTTTCCAACCAACATGACAGGTAGGACATTTGAAGTGAAATAACCTCTTTGAAGAAAAAGATAAATTATCAATCTCTTCCTGAATGGTTTCTATATTTTCATAATGAAAGTTTATGTACCTTAGAAAGTTAGGAATCCTTGCAGATATAGAGTTTACCCCTTTTATGAACAGTTTTCCAAGTTCACATACAGGACAGATTTTTGAATGATTTTGAATATTCTTATAAGATTTTGATGTACTTGCTTTCCATTCATAAGAACAGGTAGGACATTTCCAGTTAATGTGTTTTTTACCGGTAATTGTTATTTTTTCTACATCTATTTTGATATTCTTGTCAAAGTCCCAATAGTTCAATAAGGCTGGAAATTCAGTGATTAAGTCTGACATTTTCTCCTCCTAATACTTAGTCTTGTTATCCAGTAAGTCTTTAATTTCCAAAATCTTACTTTTGCTTGTTTGCTCTTCAGTATGAGTATGCTTTTCAAAAGATATTTTTGTGTCTGAAGTAATAACATTCTCACTAAGATACTTCTTAGTTACTAGTTGCTGATCAGATTTTAATAAGCCTTCTTCTTTTAATAATTCATTTGCAATCCCAGGATACAAACTGCTTTTAAGAAGATTTCTTAACTTTTTGTTTTCATCTAATAATTCTTTGTTTAATGCCGTCTGTTCCTTAATTTCGGCATTTTTCTCATTAAGTTTTGCCACCTCATTTTTTAACTCAGAAATTCTTGTTTTAAGCTTACTAGCTTCATCCTTATATTCTACTGCTGCATCAACAACTCTTTTATAATAATTGTTAAGCTCCATCAATGCTGATTTGATGGCTTTAGGGGTTTTATTAGTCATTAAGAAACGTTCTACATCTAGAGTTTTATATGTTATAACTGTTTGATAGGTGTCGTCCTCAAATAGTTCCAGTTTATCATTAAGGGCTTGTCTAAACTCTTTATTTCTTCTAATTGTTGTGTCTGCAACTTGTGGAAATCCGTTGTTTCTAAGGTAATTTCCAAACTGTGGAATTTTGAATAATCTAGGATTATTCGAACAATATTCTAGTAAATAATGTTCAAATAACAATAGCAATTCTTGGTCATCAATATATTTCTTTCTCGCCATTTGAGAACTCCTGCAAGGATAATTGTTTTTCAGTTAGATATTCTTGATAAGAATGACTAACGGCTTTAAGTTTTAATAACGCTTCACCAATATCTTCTAAATTTCCCTTTCCTTGTCGAACTCTTTTTATTGCCTCATCTACAATTAAAGCTTCCTCATCTATTGATTTCTTAAATTTTTTATCCATAGAGAAATAATCTTTTCCAGCTTTTCTGTAAAATGGACAACTAGTGCAAGCACCAAGCTCTGCATGTGAGCTAATGACTTTAAGGCAGTCTGAATAATCACCTTCCGCAAATCGAGGTGAATAACATCTACCTTTATTATCAAGAGAAACATAGTTTTTATTAACGGTGTATTTATGTTGGGTTTTACTAATAGCGTAAGACGTTTGAGAGTTTGTTAATTTACGATAAAGCTGATAGCTCCTACATTCAATAAACTGACTCAGATTTGAAAAATAATGTGAGGATGTTGTGACACTATCATGTCCAGCTAAGAGCATTGCTGTTACAGGACTAGCCCCTTCTGCTATCAGATTGATCATTGCAATGTGTCTAGTATCTCCAATATGAATAAAATTAATCTCATGTTCATCCAATTTATTTGGGAAGTTGATATGATGGACAAAATATCCATACTGTTGAGAAACAATCTCATTAAAGAAATATTTTAAAATGGTATTTAAGTTACTATAAGTCAAAAAGCGATTTTTAGTACCAGTAACGCGTTTCCATTTTCGATAATGTGAGTCTGTCACAAAAAGGGTATCTAACTGTGTAGATGATAAGTCTTTAGTTAGTTCTAGATAATTTAGAATCTCACTCGCAAGCTTAAATGGTACTTCGTAAGTCGTTAAATAATAATCCTCTGAAATTTTATGGGATACTCCCTTGTCTTTTCCTTTTAAGTTATTTCGTCTGAGAGTTAAGTAATAATTTCCGTCTTTTTCTGTAAGACAATTTCTTTGAGTAAGTAAAAATTCCCTTGGTCTAAGTGGTACTACTGCTGTTATTTGCCACCATAAGTAAAGAGGGTAGTAAAACAATCTTTCTTCATCTGATAATGGTTTAACCCAATAGTCGTTTAAAATATCATTAAATAGAAAATAGGATTGAAATTGAGCTAACTTTCGTTGTTTTTTAGTGTTCAGTTGATAACTTACAGTTAAAAGTTCATCTAGTTGTTCAATCAATTGGGTTAATTCATTATCCTCTAAACATGGTAGTGTAGAAAGA
Organism: Streptococcus sp. 27098_8_99; assembly: GCF_041431935.1. NCBI lineage: Bacteria > Bacillati > Bacillota > Bacilli > Lactobacillales > Streptococcaceae > Streptococcus > Streptococcus sp. 27098_8_99. Next base: position 76,281 of record NZ_JAPVYQ010000001.1, read on the forward strand.
AAGTCTATACATATTGAGGGATTGTAAATCTTAATATGTTCCACATTGAAATCTATATCCCAGCTTGTTTCTTTGATCAAGCGCTTTATGTCTCTTAAAAATGTTTGAAGTGAAATCAAAACATGATGCTCCATAGATAGCACTAAAAAACTCTTTAAGTAGGTAAGAAAATCATCAAAAGATAATTGAAATACTTGTTCATAAAATCTTTTATATCGGAATTTATTCAAGTTAAAAATGAAGCTTACATTAGAATATTCATTAGTTGTAATCCATTTATTCTCTTCAAAATTGGTGGTTAATATAATCCCTTTTTCAACATAATCTTGAAAACATTCTTTTGCGCTTTCAATCATATTATCATCAAACAGGATAATTTCATTTACTTTACGAAATAATTTTGATTGATTATTCAACTGACTAACTCCTCAATAATATCCTCATAATCAGACAATACAGCTTCACCATATTGTTCTGATAAAGCTTCTAACATTTCTGTAAGGCATGGTTTAATCTGTTTTTCTAAAATTGCTCTAACTTTACCTCTCTCAAGGTCATTTGTTAGTTTAGAGTATTGCTTGTTAAGCCGATTAAACTCACCGATTAACAAAAGCAAAGTAGATTTTGTCTGCAATTCATACTGGCAACCTACACAATGTTGACGGTCATCATAGGGGCATAGTTTCCCTAACGCAGATAAGAGACACATACTTTCTCCCTGCTTAGAGAAAGCCTCTCCGTTGCCAATTCGATGACAGATTGTCAGTAATTGTTCAGGTTCAACGTTGTTTTCAACTAGAGTTTTTAAAGCTTGTTGAGAACGCAAATCAGCCCTAATGCTCAATTCTAACGTTTTCTCAATTTCTACTGGTGTTAGATCTAAACTTTTAATCATTTGAGTTTGTTGGCTTGGACTTAATTGTTTATACTTTCCTCTAGTTACAATGGTCAAGAGCATAGACGGAATCATGGATAATACGCCTCGCTCAAATAGTTCTTTTGCAACCATTTCAGGTTTTAGTTGTCCAAGTTGGGCATCTTTTAGATACGTTGTTGTAGTTTGCGCAAATTCATTAAAATTACCTTTATGGCTACGAGCTAATGCTGCTAAAAAATAACCTTTAATATTCAGTTCTGACTTTTCTTCAAGAACGTCATCTGCTAACATTGCGACAGATTGTAAGTAAGACTTGTTTGCAGAACGACTACTAAAGTTACGCTCTAAAAATAAATTTCCGATTTCCTCCCCCATATAACTAGTAATCTTCTCATAAGTTTTAATTCGTCTGATCAATGGGTTTTCTGCATTGTATGGTATTTGAAGTTGAAAATGTGCTTCACAGATAGCCAATAACGTTCCAATAAGAACCTGACAACTTTCTGGGACGTGAAACTTTAGCTGAGTAACGTTAGAAGCGTTTTTTGTTTTATTAGGTGTTAAGTTTAAATAAGTCAATCTTGTTGTAATACTTAGTAAGGTCCTTCTAGCTTCACTACTACTCCAAGTTCCATCTACTACTGCTTCTAAAACTTCTAATGGTTCTCTTGTTAATTTAGGATGTCCTAATCTTTCCAAGTCTGTTGATCTTAGTGCGCAAAAAAAATGTAACCCTAGATACAACCATGTATCTGCATAGTTTTTTGAATTTGCTGCTTTACAAAACATATCATTTTTTATGATGTAGTCCTCGTTGAATAGGTAGTACATTAATTCAAGGTATTCATCTAATTCATACGCTCCATTTGCACTCTCAATCGTGTAACGCTTCGTCATTTCGAAACTTACTCGATAACGAGTAACACCTTTATTGAGTAGCCATTTAATAAATTGAATGAGATTATCACCTAGATATTTTGTGAGAACTTCTGTTGCTACTTCTACTAAGGTCTCCACTTCAGCATCACTATATAGAAACAAATCTTTTGTTAAGTAGTATGCTAAAAAATCAAGTAGATAAAAACGATTTGTTTCACTCAGCTTTTCTTCTTCAGCAAATTGGTTGAATAATTCGCTAGTAGACGGAAATTTTTTAGAAAAGATTGCTTCCATACTTTTAATTCCAGGAGGTGTTGTTAAATAGTCTTTGATATGATTTTTAAGAACTTCAGCATCTTTTTCAGAAATAGTATAATCATCAAGATTTATAGACACACCAAACCATTCATTGTCTAGTAAAAATCCACTGACTTTCTCACGGTGTTTTATTGTAGCAGCACCTAACTCGACTAATATTCTTTCAAGATAATTTTTTAAATCTACTACCAATAGCTACTCCTTTTAATCTTCTCCAAACAATTTTTCTGCTTGCCAGTTCATATATTCAAAAACACCATTATTAACCTGACCATATTGTTTTACAATTTCTCCTTTATTTTGTAAATAAACCCAAGCACTTTCTGGTGAATTGTCCCCTCTAGCAGACATCAGTTCACTAACTTCATTAACACCTGACAAAACCAATTGTGTGGTGTACCAGTGCCTAAAGATATGGGGTGAAATATTATTTTCTTGCAAGAGTTGACCAAAAAAGACAACCTCTGGGTCATCAGATTTAAGAAATATTGGAATCATTTCTTCGCGAATAATCTTACGAAATCGTTGATAGTACACATCGTATGACAATGCTTTCCCTTGCTTGTTAAGGTTTAATGGACCATAATCTCTCTCATACCTTTTACCTTCTAGGTAGCTCATATAGTCATTGTAGGTGTCTAAAAAGACCTCTAAGAAGATATAAGGTACAGCTTGAAGTCTTTCCTTTTTAATTCGTCCAGTTGGCTTTAAATCGCTTCTAAGGGGCATTTCTTTTCGCAGATCAATCTCAATTTTAAATACTTGATTATCACTTTGGTGAAATATGATACCTGCCCCCAAAGGGCTATCTTCACGCCTTACATTACAAGCTTCTGATGGTCTTAAACCAACAAATGCTCCCAAAGCAACAACCATAAGTAAATCCTTGTGATATTGAGCAATGTGAGCAAAAAGCATTTCAAAGGCGCTGTTTGGCATATCCCTAAAAATTGACTTCTGTGTGTTGCTTTCATCAACAAATACCTCAAAATTCAACTCTTTTCTTTTGATGACTCTACCTCGTCTATTAGTGAACGTATTGATAGAATAAAGGTCTTTTGGCTTCAATTTAGCCTTCCCTTTTCGTTCATTCAAGTATAGAGTTAAAAAATCAAGAACTGCATTTACACATTTTTCGACTGTACTTTTCTTTCTATTTGTTCTATCTTCAGGCAATTGTGCTAAACCATAAAGCGTAAAAAATTCCATGACCATTTCAAAAGTTAGTTGATCAAGATTATTTACCCCAACTGTTCCAAATATATAGTTCAAAAACTTAACAACGTATGAAAAACGTTTGTTGCCATCGTCTGAGATAGACTTAATTTTTGCGGCAGATTTTACATATCTATGAAAATCAGTGAATTGTAATGTGCCATCATCATGTTTGAGTGCAATCAATTGCTTTGTAACGATATTATTATCACCTAGAATTAGCGAATGTTTATATACAACAAATCTCATATTATCTCCTTGTTTAATATGACTGAAGGTTCTGACTGTGTTTTATGATGTCAATGCACAAAAAAACGATCAAATCAGTACTATTTTCCTTTGTGCTCTATACTGCATAAAGGAAATATCGATGAGTACTTTCATTGATCGTTATTATTATTCAAATTAATTCAATAATAAAAGTAACTTCATCTAAGTAATAAGAGCAATTAATTAGCTCAGCAACAACGATAACCACAGCAACTCCTTCTAAACGATGAAAGGAATATCCGCCGTGGCTATCTATTTACTTTTTTTCTTTTACTTTTGTAAGTTACGTTTGTTATTTTACTTTTTCTGTATTATATCATATTTTGATTAAATTGTCATCTGAGATAGTGATTTTAAAAAAGCTGGAAATTTTTTCAATTGTATATTTTGACAATAAAAAACACTTTAATATCAATTTAATGATTTTAGAGCGTTTTTAGCTTATTTGATTTTAAAGTTGTCGTCTATTCCTCAGAATTACTTGAAGAACAGGAAAAATTCGACAACAAAGTAAGTCGATCTATTCAGTTATAAAACCTATGAAGGTCTTTCTGCTGGAACTAGCCACTCCTACTTTGGAGATGTAGATTATACTCTTACTTATTCAACTGATAATACCCCTCATGATTTCTCCTCATGATGCGTCTGTGGGACTCAAAAGGTTTGGGAAACCTTTTGAGGATTAGTTTCGTTTCACTAACAAACTCACACAATCCACATGTAGTGATAGCTTGCTTCTATACTAATAGACGAAAGCGAAAAAAGTGATTTTAAAATTATACTGTAGAAATAAATATTAACTATAGTAATGACTAACTTTCTAAAATATCTTCAATAAGAGGTTTTATCCTCTAGATAATAAATCAGAAATTCTGAACTGCATGTAAACTCTATAAAATTCAAGTTACTTCAGAAATCAAACATCTTCAACAATTTTTTCAACTTACCTAAATATATAAAATAAGGAGGAAAGTTTGTTAACCTTCCCCCTTATGACCTTTTGAAAACCTCTTTCAAGGATTTCACGCCGTCGTGGCACTAAAATATAACTATATTATTCTATCATAACCAGCAACTTTTTGCAACACTTACTTGCCAATTCTATTAAAAAAATTTTTATTAATATCAAACTTCAACAGTAACATATTTTTTAAATAATATGATTGAATAGCTCGATCAATCCTTTTAAGAGAAAATCTATTAAAAGAATTTAAAATTTTTAAACCTTGATAAAACTTTAAAACTCTATTATTCCTTTTAGGAGTAAGTAACAAATCAGAGATAAAAAGTCTATTGATTAGAATACTATTTCCCGTCCTATATCTGGTTATGAGACCAAAGTGTGCCAATTGGTTTCTCAACTCACGCAGTATTTCACAAGCGTTAATAAATTTTTCTCGACTCCCACTAATAGAGGAATCAAATCCCATCTCACTCATAATTTTATTTTGTATAGCAATGTCTAATCCTTGGAATAAAACCAGCAAGTCATTCAACATTAGTGTATCAATAATAACCCAAAGCGGAGGATTTTTATAGCTAGAAATATATGGATATTTAATTTTACAGAAGTCTGAATAAGATAAATCAAAAAATCTTCCCTCTATGTTATTAATTTGAATCGTCACATTCATAGAACCGTTTAATGAAGAAATATTACTAGGAGTATTAGAAGCTTTTATTGAAAATCTCCCTCGATATTGATTTATTTTAAGGTCATCAACTATTCCATCAAAATCACCTTCTAGGTTGTAATATACATCTCCGTTACGAGTATGAGAGGTACTAATTTTACCTGTAAACATTACATCTTTAATCTTGGCAGAAATAGTATGCACTCTAAAAAAAGAATGCGTTTTTTTATTATCTCCAAGAGTATAAAAATACTCTGTAAAAGAATTTCGATTGTGTGCTATCGGTAGCACATAACAATTGATATCTAAATACTTTAAGTTAGAAGCAATACCATTATTGCAATGAACTTTTGAAAATTCGTATGCAATTCTCGACTTTAGTTCAACCTCAATCTTTTCGATTTCTTGAAATAGGTACTTAGCTATATTTCTATCCAATGTGTATATTCTCTCAAAATCTTTAAAAGAGACTCTTTTCATATATTTTTTAGGGTTAGAGGCCTCCAAAAAAATAGTTTCAAAACCATTTATAGAATTAAAATAATTTTTCTGCTGAATAAAACTTACCATCCTTGGCTCATCGGTAATCTTCAAATTCCTGCCCCGTTGAATCAAAATCTGCTCTTCAATAGTTTTAAACGCTTTTTCTCTAGTCATATTTTATTATCCATCTGCAATATCTTTGATTATATCATATTTTTAAAAATATAAGTATCAAATATTAAATCCTTAATAGTTATTTTTTCTTGTTTACTTTCAAAGTCATTCAACAATTTCAGTATACCACAAAAACGCAAAAAAGGCTTTAATAACAATGGTTTCCGCTGTTATTAAAGCCTATCTTTTTCTGTAACTGTACCTCGACCTTGTAAAAGTTATTACTCTGCCAGACTATCCGTTTCCCAAGACTTGTCGTCCAGTTCTTTCTCCCAATGTCAAAGCACACTCGGCGGTTCGGACTTACCGTATCATTTCGTCGGTACCCCTCCTCATTCTACGAGTCCTATCCCATGGGTGGAGCATCTACTTCTACTTCGCTGATGCCTCAGATCGTATAAGCAGTGATACCGCCTCAACATGATGCGTCTGTGGGACTCAAATGGTTTGGGAAACCTTTTGAGGATTAGCTACGTTTCACTAACAAACTTACACACTCAACTCAAACAACTTATAAAACTCACCTCTCCTATCCATCAAGTCACAAAAAGAACCATCTTCAACAATGACGCCTGCTTTCATAAAGAGAATCCTATCATATCTTTTTAAAATGTTTTCATTCAACTTGTGGGTTACTACAATTGCAGTTAAATCTTGAATATCCAAGATTGAATTTTCAATTTCAGTAGTTACTTGATTATCCAAAGATGAGGTTGCCTCGTCCAATAATAAGATTGGTGTTTTTCGAATCAAGGCACGCGCAATACTAAGTCTTTGTTTTTGTCCGCCAGATAGATTTGAGCCATTCTCTCCACATAAAGTCTGTAGACCAGATTCACTTTCTAAAACATAAGTTTCTAAACCTGACTGCTGTACAGCTTGCTTTATTTCCTCATCAGTAAAGGATTGATTAAGAGTAATATTCGTTTTTAAAGTATCATCAAAAATATAAACGTCTTGCTGAACAATAGTCATTAAGTTATAAAGACTCTCTCCTGAAATAGCTTGTATATCTTGATTATCAATTGAAATATGTCCACTTGTTACATCGTAAAAACGCAGTAATAGATTGAGCAAAGTTGATTTCCCACTCCCTGACATTCCTACAATTGCAATTTTTTCCCCTTTTTGAATTTTCAAAGATAAATTATTAAAAATTTTTTCTTCAGTATTAGGATAGGAAAAATCTATATTTGAAAAAGAAATAACAAAATCGAAATATTCTTTCGTTTCACCAGTCTGAATTTCGGTTACATCTTTTACCTCAAATGCATCTAATGTTGCCTGACCTTCACGGAATTTACTTATTCCCATTCCAACTTCATTTAGAGGCATTACTACAAAATTGACTAGTTGAACAATAGCTGTTACACTTCCAATTGTGGTATAGCCATTAAATACGAGATACATCCCTCCACCAAAGGCTACCAAAAAAACAATCATTCCTGAAAGCTGAGAAATAATATTAGCCAAAACATCAAATTTCCCTTTTATAAAATATATATCATCCAAGTTTTCACTTTCATGACTATAATCCTGACGGATAGCCTCTTTCACATTAAAACTTTTAATAACAAGAAATCCTGCTAAAATATCTTTAACCTTCGCTAAATACTTCTGATCGGCAATCATAGCTCTCTTTTGAAGATAAGCTGATTTGTGTCCAATAAATCCTGAAATCATCATCGGAATGATGCTAGCAATGATAACCAATAAGGTCAAAAACCAATTACCTATAAACATAGCTAGGAGTGAAAAAATCATTAAGGAAAGGTTTTTTGAAATATTAAAATACTGGTGCAGATAATCTTGCTCAATTTTCTTCATATTTTCGGTTAATACGGAAATAAATTTCCCTGATTTTTCCTTAGAGAAGTCTCTATAATCCCTATCTAAAATAGATTGGAACACCTTGTTTTTGTATTTTGACATGATTTGCCTAACAAGTTTATTTCTCAATCGTAGAGAAATAAAGTTGAGGCCCGCATAGATAAAAATAACAGCTGCTCCCACTAGTACCGCTTGAGTTAAGGCTTCTCTATTTTGGGACATGCCACTATCAATAAATAGAATAAGCAAAAGCAATATTAGTTAAAGGGACCAGTATATTAAATATCATGAAAGCATAAAAAGTCTTCTGATAGTTCTCTATCAATTGTTTCATTCTTAATCTACCTCATAATTCTTAATTTCATTTAGAAAATGTGACATAAAATATTCTTCTAAGTCAATATTCTCTCTCCTAATCTCTTTCATAGAGACCTGTTCTACCATTTCTCCATTTTTGATAAAACCAATCTTATCTGCTATCTGTGAAATTTCCGATAATATATGACTCGATATTAGAATTGTAATTCCATGCTCCTTAGAAAGCGACAACAAAAGATTTCGAATTTCTTGAATTCCTATTGGATCTAAACCATTGATTGGCTCATCTAAAATTAACAATTTAGGTTTTGTTAGAAAAGCACGAGCTAAACCAAGCCTCTGCCTCATTCCTAACGAAAAATCTTTTACTTTTTTAGTCGTATTTTTTAATCCGACCATTCTTAAGGCTCTTATTATATCTGATTCAATAATATTTTTCCCCATATACTGAGCGTGAATTTCCAAAATTTCTTTTGCAGTGCAGTTATCATAAAAAATTGGTGATTCAATAATACTTCCAATCTGACTTAGGATTTCTTCTCTGTGTTCTTGTAGATTTTTCCCAAAAATTTCAATACTACCTGATGTAATTGTTGATAAGGTTAACATACATTTCATTAACGTTGTTTTTCCAGCACCATTCGGTCCTAAAAAACCATAGATTTCTCCTTCAGCAATTTGAAGGTTGATACCACTTAAAATTTCTTCTTTATCAATTGTTTTAAAAACTTCTTTTATTTCAACAATATTTCTCATTTCTATCTCTCTTTCTATATCTAGCTTTAAATGCAAGAATTTTTCTCTCGGAGCATAAATACCAACTTATACAGTCTCTTTTTTTATAGAAATCATCAAGGAATTATAACTTTCCTTCGATTAAACTCAGGTATGCTACTTGATACTAATATCTTGTCTTGAAATATTAAAAATTGAAAATGAAGTAATCATTAAACTTATGAAACTTGCAAATATCAAAAAGAATAAGTTATCAGCAATATTATTAGATAAACTTCCTGGACTTATATTCGAAAGTAATGCTGCTAAACCAAGTCCTGTAAGCATTGTTATAGCTGTTGAATGCTTAATCATACCTAAAACAAATGGTAGTAACCCTATTAGTACTGTTCCAAACGTAACTCCAGCTAAGTTAATTAATTGATTAGCAACAGGGATATAACTAGATTCAGTGACAACAGCCATGAATCTAATGAAAAATTGAATCACTAAATGTGCAGAAAAATGGGCAATAAATGATATCAGAATGACTAAAATAATTTTTCCCCATAATAACTTTATTTTAGAAATAGGGTAAGAAAATAACTGAAAAATTGTTCTTCGTTTAAATTCATCAATAATAATCGTAGATAATAAATAAGATTCAAAAATCAAAAATGCTGCTTTAGTAAATAAAGATGAAAACAATGATGCTACAATTGCCCAACCTTCCCATTTACCAGTAATTCTAATAAGATTAGAATCCTGTCCAGTGAATTCTCCTAGTTTATTGTCAGTACCTAACCCCATAATGATTATTACTGTAATACCTAACACTATAAATATAGAACACAACCAGGCTAAAAATAATTTAGATTTAGAAATTTTATTTAATTCAATTTTAATAAGCAACAACATAGATTCTTTCCTCCAAAGTGTAAATAAAGAATAAACTATTCAAACTAATCTCACCAAATATTTAAAAATAAGCTTATTTAACAGACAATCGCATCAGACATACTATCGGTATGTAAATATCAAAAAAACAAACATACCTATGGTATGTATAATGGAATTTTAATAACACACTTAAAGTATGTTATTTTTTAAGTATCAAAATGTAAAATAGATCGTTCAATTGATAATACATAGATAGAAATTAGTATTAACAAGCATGTCATGCGACTACTTATTTCCTATTTTTTTAAGTGATCAAATAAGTTGAAAATCACCTCCATCATTTCATCAGAAATTAACTGTACCCCTAGACCTTCAAAAGTAAGTTTAATGAAATTCATTTTACGCTTTAATTCTACTAATGAAAAAACGGAAATTTGAAAACCAATCCAAATATTTAAAGTTAAAACAATTAAATCTGCTAGCTCTTCTGGATATTCTGTTTTAATTGACCCATCTTCAACACCTTCGTAAACTTTTTCTCTAATTTCGGGTAAAAAATCAGAAAATAGACCTAGATACTGCTCTCCCAACAAACGTGGACTTCTTAGCATAATTGAGGCAGAGTAAACGAGCCTTTGGTGTTCAAAATTAGAGAAAGAGTCCATCAAAGAATTTTGTATCTTTTCTAATCCAGTCTTTCCTCTCCAATTATAATTAAAAATTTCTTGATTATTTTCGCTGATGATCGTTTGAAGTATATCATATTTAGACTCAAAATGATGATAGATAACACCTTTTGTTAATCCGCCTAAGCCATCTATGATATCTTGGATTGACGTATTATCAAATCCTTTTTCTAAAAACAAGTTTTTAGAGACCTCTAGTATTTTTTTTCTAGTTTCATGTGAGTTTCTATTCCTTGCCATTTTAGTCCCTTTCTATCATACCAATGGTATGTAATTCTATTGTAGTGGAAGTAACTAATAATGTCAAGTTCTTTATTGGAACATGAAAAAGCTTTACAATAAAGGCTTTTCATTATTACTTCGCTACAAGGTTTCTAAGCTTTTACCAGCAAAGATACACACTCAACTTGGGTTTTAGAGGACTAAATGGAGTCTGAATTGCCTTTTAGAGATGTAGTATTGATTAAGCAATCAACAAAAAATGTACAAAATAAAAATAAAGTACACTGCTTAATGAGTGTACTTTATCCTTCTAATTCAGTTTTATCAATGGTTTAGATCTAGTTAAGTCGATTAGTTAAATGAATTTAGGCTATTGCTTTTTATAACGACTATAAATTGTATGTTCAATGCTATAATTTATCTTCCGAATCTACTTCTTCATAATTTATCGGAATTAAAACAACTTTACTGCTTATAGTAGATTGTTTTTCATTTTCACTTATTTGAATGGCATTTTTGAGTGAAAAAATAACTTCTCTTACAAGATTTAATAAATCTAATGCAAACTCTTGAAGTTCAAATTCAGTTAGATACAGTCTGGTTTCATTATTATCTTCATTATCTTCACTTCCATTAAAAATATTCAATGTTATATTAGTAAATCTGTGCTCTAAATAATTTCTAATAATTTTCAATCGCTTTGAGTTTGGATTAGCTGTTAAAGAATTATCACCATTATCAAAATCTTTCTCTATCCAAAATATAGATGACAGACCAATATTCTTATCCAACATTTTATTTAAATCACTATTTGATCTCCAAATTGAATGGAAATTTACTTGTCGAGTTTTAATTTTTAAAGAATAATATTCATTTATAAACATAGCTACTTTATCTAATAATGAATATAGTGTTTTAAAAGATGCTTTTAATCCTTCAACTCGGATAGAGTATTGTACATAGTCTAGACAATCAATAAGATAAACATTCTCATCAGCATAATGAACCGAATCAACCTCAATGCTATTAAAACAGAGATAACGGGCATAAACATATTCTTGCTTAATTTGATTAAACATAGAAATGTATTTGTTTAAATCTTTATCCGATTGAAACAATAAACTTGGTAGTAAAAGATTATCATCATATCTATTTATATCGTCAGCTTGTAAATCATTAAGTGGATTAAGATACAGCCCGTTGTTCCAACACCATTCACGATACTTTTGTGAATTGGGATTGTAATCAATGTCTTTACAAGAACATTCATCTAAGTCTTTATAATTAAGATATTGTTCATAAAGTTCAATAAATTGTTTTTCTGCATAATCAACTCTGTTTGGGTCTGAAACAGTTATGCTTGTTTCTATTAAATTTTTAATTTTTTTAATAAAGTGAAGATGTTCGTTATCATTCAAAAAATTACGATAATGATGTAGACAAATAGCCAAGTTACCACTAGCCATTGTGAATTTTGGATTGATTTGTATACATTTACAATACATCTTAATAGCTAACTGTTTTCTACCACAAGCATCTAATAGATTTGCGTAATTGGTGTATAGTGAACATAATAATGGGTGAATAAAGCTATTGTTCTCAGGATTTATATCAATATTATTTGAAATTTCGATAGCTTTTCTAAAGTAATAAATTTGTTGAACTGTACAATCGGTATCTATGTTGAATACTAGGTTATCACTTAGTTCAAATATATCACCATATGCTGTCCCAATAGAATAAAATAATTGAATTTTGGAAATATCATCAATAGTGTTTTCCATATTTTTTCCAAATTCTATTAGTCTATAGATTTCCTCTATATTTTTATATTTAAAAGCATTATCGAAATCCTTTGATAATTTAAGTACACTATGATTAATTGGATTATTTGTTAACATCTTCATTCCAAACTAAATATTTCGATTTTAAATTTGATTTTCCTTTATTTTCCTGTTCTTCAACTAACATATCAGATAAAAACTCTTTTATCATATCCCAATTAAAATTCTCTTTAAAACCTCTACTACCATCAGAAGGAACATTTAATGAAAATGTTGCAAATACAGTTTCACAAGTTCTTCTTGGAAATTTTGCTAAGTAAGAATCAAAAAATGAATTTGAATACCTATAATGATGGCTATGAATAAAGTCTTTCCATGTATTTAGCATAGTCTCTTCGTCTACAATATCTATTACGGAAACTTCTTCAAGTGGTCGGTCTTCAATATTTCCCCATGCTTTTTTCATTAAATTAACAGCATCTACATCGCTCTTAGGAGCACTGTATCCAAAAATAGTTAACATATATGAATGATCGACAAAGTAATCTAATGCTTTCCAACACCAATTTATGTATCCATCGGAAGAATAGTCTTTGTTTTTTACGGGATACAATAATTTTGTTGGATTTAATTTTTTATAACATGTTGGGCAATAGTAATCTACTGTTCCAAACTCAGTGTGTTCTTCACAAAAACCGACAGCTACATTCCCATGTAAACAAAGAATTTGTGGCAGGTTCAGAGTAATTTTTGAACAGCGAACATAAGCTTGTATAAGTAAAGGGTCCCAATTAAACGTAGCTATGCAATCTTTATTAGTTAAACTTAATATTAAAAGATCATAAATTGTTGGTTCATCAGGTAACTCCAACGAAGCAAAATAATCATAGAGTCTTTCTTCTAGCTTTCTAACTATTTCAGAGCATTCTTCTCTCTCAAATAATTCTGAATAGATATCTTCCAAATTTTCGCTCTTTGTCTGTAATTCAACACCAGCAAGAATTTCTTCTAAATTAAGTTTTTTTAGCAATCCATTCATAACTGAAGAGCTTTTCCCATTTTTATCACCATCTGGAATTGCTGCAATAGTAGCACCAGCGCCTAGAATAACTGTATGCGATCTCATCTCATTTCTCCTGAAAGTCTTTTGACACTATTATACCACTGTATCTACTTTATCTATGCTTCAAATACTATTAATATAGCCATAAATATTTTAAATAAAATGTACAATTGAACCGTCACTCCTTCTACTGTTACTTGAGTAAAAAATGTACAAATCAATTTCTTAGATTTGAGGATGTTATGTACTAGAAAACATACAAAATACCACCCCAGAATAATGTACAAAATAAAAATAAAGTACACTTTTTAAAGAATGTACTTTATGCTTCTAATTCAGTTATATCAATGGTTTAAGTCTTGTTTAGTCAATTGTACATAAATTTTTAGTTTACTGGAAATTTTTTCAATTGTACATTTTCTTATACCCCAATTTGTAAAACTAAGCTAATCAGAAAAAGAGTTCTACATATAAATAGAACTCTTATAATCTAGGATATTGTGTTAACTCTCTAGTTATTCTTTAATGCTTCCTTAATTTCACCTTGTGAGTGAACAGGATTTAAAGCAAAAAAATAAGAGCCGATGGGCTCTTATAATTATCTCTATAACTTGTAATTTTTTATTTACTTAAAACTTTTCTTTGCCAACTTTTCTCATTACATTTTGGACATTTCATATATCTTGTAGTTCCAAAGTGCATTGCAAAATATACTTTACTGTATTTTGGAACATATTTATTATGGCATTTTTGACATTCATAATAACCTGTTTCTGTTTCTATTTTTAATGCAAATGAAACACCTATTATTAAAAGAACGAATGCTAATATAAACAACAATATTCTTGCTATATTATTCTCTATTAAAAATGATGTAACAAAAATTAGTGTTAAAAAAGATATTGTTGAGCCAAAACCAATAAAATTTTCATACATCATTAGTTTTTTATTTTGCATTTCTTCCTTTTTTGCCATTTCTAACAAATTTTTTTCTGCTATCTCATTATAATTGTTCATATCAATCATCTCCCCACTTAATAATTCATTTACACTTATTTTAAGTTCATTACATAAATCTAGCATAATTGATGAATCAGGCATTGCTTTTCCATTTTCCCATTTAGATATAGCCCTATCTGTAATATTTAACTTTTCTGCAAGTTACATTTGAGTCAAATTATTCTTTTTCCGACTTTCAGCTATAAATTTTCCAATTTTAATCTGATCCATAACTTTTACCTCCTTCAATTTAAGTGTAAATTATTATTATTAAAAAGTACACATACCATTGGTTGAGTGGGATATTTTTTATATCAACTAATGGTTGAATAAGTGTAAATTGTCTTTATAATAGTGATACAACTAAGCCAACAATTAAGCAGACAATTAGTCCAATAAGTTCTCCAATAATTGAGCCTTTTATATGAAACAAATAGTTATGATATTCTTGTATCATATCTTCCGTACCTTCTATTATAAATTGTTTACTACGGCAAAACCATATTATCATTAAAAAACTGCATAAATTTATCAGCCATAGTAGCTCCTATCATTTAAAAGTCTATACATAGTATTTTTACAACAATCCTTTAGCTTCATATAAATTCAATTATAAAATTAGGAATTTTACATTTAGAATTATTGTTCTATCTATTATTCATTATACCATCAACAAAATAAAAATCTATATCTTGCGTTCAATTGAAACTTAAATAAGCTTCAAAAAATGTACAATTGAACCACCACTTCTTCTACACCTATTAGAGTCGAAAATGTACAAATCAATTTCTTAGATTTGAGGATATTATGTACTAGAAAACATACAAAATACCACTCTAGAATAATGTACAAAACAAAAATAAAGTACACTTTTTAAAGAATGTACTTTATGCTTCTAATTCAGTTGTATCAATGGTTTAGCTCTTGTTAAGTCAATTGTACATAAACTTTTAGTTTTTTTTAAACAAAACAATCAGCAAATCTCACGGATCTACTGATTGTTTTTCTTCTGTATCTTATTTTTCTACATACTGAAATGAAATCTTGCTACCACAGAGCCAATTGTATACACGATCATTAACTTGGACATTCATAGCTTCATGGGCATATTCTGGCATGATTAATTGCTCTTTTGGACCTTCTAATCGATTATAAATGGCAAACTGTGTCACAGGATAACAGACATCATCATCTAATCCTGTAATCATATGAACCTGTCCTTTAATGCGATGGGCAAAATTTTTCACATCAATATAGGCTAAGGTCTCCATGATTTGGTTTTCCGTTTCATGGAATGGATCATGGAATTTGAAATAACGGAAAAGCTCGTCATAGGCTTCACTGGTGTTTCCAATCTCCAATACACGTCTGAAATCCGATAAGAATGGATAAATGGCTACCGTTCGTTGGATTCGGGGATTCAATCCGGCAGCTACCAGGGCCAGGGCACCACCTTGAGAGGCTCCATAGCTGGCGAGTTTGCTGTTGTCAACTTGAGGAAGGCTGGCTACAATTTCAATTAACTGGTAAAGATCTAAGTAGACATCCTTATAAAATAGCTCATCTGGACCTTCCACAACTCCGCGGATAATCTGTCCTTTTACGGTATTCCCAAGTGGTGACCGATCTCCGTCTGTTGAATAGCCTGATTGACCTCTTACGTCCATAGACACAACTCCATAGCCAGCTACTGTATAAGCCAGCATGTCTGTCCAATCCCAACAACGGCCCATATAACCATGAAAATGGAAAATAACTGGAACCTTTTGATCTGTTTCTGGGAAAACAACTCGTGCATAAACAAGACCATTTCGTGTTCCTTTAAAGCTTAATTCATAACAAACAACATTTGGAATGCTGAAATTTTGTTCTTCAAGCTTGTATTCAGGAAGTTCAGCAATGTTTGCTAAGGCTTGATTCCAAAAGGTATCAAAGTCTGCGGGCACTTCATCACGCCCCCTGTAATTCTTCATTAATTCTAGTAATTTAGGATCTTTCATAAAACCCTCCTTAGGTATATGTAATCGCTACCAAAAATGTACCATATTTACTTAAGGATTGCAAGAGACAAATAAAAATTACATAACCGAAATTATGTAATTTACTTATAGATTCAAAAATAGACTTAATTGTTTCACTAGATCTGGATTAGTGGGTAAAGCTGAATGATGAGCCTTGCGTCCTTTTAAATTCACTTCTGTATAGGCTTGTTTCTCAAAAATAGATTGTGCTGCTTGAGCACTAGAGAGGGGAACGATACCATCTGATGTTCCAGAAAAGCTACCGACAAAATTAAGGACCTCTACTTCTTTTCCTAAGCGATGCCTCCATGTTTGAAAATCCTCATACATCTCTTGATTGAATTGGTATGGACTTCCAATAATAACCAGCTTGCTTACGGTCAGCTTTTTCTTTTCTAAAAAGCCACTTTCCAATAAACCAGTCAAAACCAGTCCACCATTAGAATGCCCGACTGCCTTAAACTCTGTAAAATGATAGTGATCCAAAAGGTAGGTAAGAGCGATCTTAAGGGATTCGATTTGCTGCTTGATATTGCTGTAGCCGTCACGATTATTCTCAAAGCCAATCACAATCATCGGATTCGGCTCTTTTGTATTCAGTCTGCCTTCCATCTCTATAGACTCATCTTTATTGACTTTTATTTTTAAGAGACTCTGCTTTTTTCTAGAATAGCGATGGAGCATGCGGATGGTTCCATTGAAACGCTGAATACTGGCTGAACTACCAGGTACAAAGATGATCGGTCTGATCGGTGGTTTCTTCGACCCTTTTGGAAATTCAAAGGGCTTGCTGTGCGAAGAAAACAATCTTGCAAAGAAACGAATGACTTGTTGAAATAGTTTTTTTAACATCTTTCCTCTAGTAGTAGTTTCTAAAAGAACCCAGAACAGTGTGTTCCAGGCCCTTATTAGAAACGATTATTTCCGTTTTTTCTTATTTTTGCGCATTTGTTTGGCCATCTTGTTCATCGCCCGTTTCATCATAAATTCACCGGCTTTTCCTTTGAGACCGCCACCAAACATTTGGCTCATATCAGGCATTCCAGCGCCTCCGCTAAGAGCTGACAAGTCAGGCATGCCACCTTGTCCCATCATGCCTTCGAGGGCAGACATATCTGGCATTCCACCAGGCATATTCTTCGGCATGTTGTTTGGATTGAGCCCCATTTGTTTCATCATCTTGTTCATATCGCCAGAGAGGACGCCTTGCATCATCTGCTTGGCTTGGTTAAAGTCCTTGATGAATTTATTGACTTCGACAAAGGTGTTCCCTGATCCAGCTGCAATCCGACGACGACGGCTTGGATTTAATAAATCTGGATTTTCGCGTTCAGCTGGGGTCATGGATGATACAATTGCACGTTTGCGAGCAATTTCTCGTTCATCGACCTTGAGGTTCTTCATGGCAGGGTTATTGGCCATCCCTGGAAGCATCTTGAGCAGATCTTCCATTGGTCCCATGTTTTGAACTTGGTCTAATTGATCGATGAAATCGTTGAAGTCAAAGGTATTTTCCCGCATCTTTTCAGCGAGTTCAAGAGAGCGTTTCTCATCGTATTCTTGAGAAGCCTTCTCGATCAGTGTCAGCATATCCCCCATACCGAGGATCCGACCAGACATACGGTCTGGGTGGAAGGTTTCGATATCGGTGATTTTTTCACCAGTACCAGTGAACTTGATTGGTTTTCCAGTAATCTGACGAACAGAAAGGGCCGCACCACCACGGGTATCCCCATCGATCTTGGTCAAAATGACCCCGGTTACTTCGAGTTGTTCATTGAACTCACGCGCCACATTGGCCGCTTCTTGACCGATCATGGCATCGACAACCAAGAGGATTTCATTTGGTTCAGCTAGGGCTTTAACATCGCGCAACTCGCCCATAAGTTTTTCATCGATTTGCAGACGACCAGCTGTATCGATCAAGACATAATCATTGTGATTGGCTCTCGCCTGCTCCAAACCTTGACGAACGATCTCAACTGCAGGGGCTTCTGTACCAAGTGAGAAGACAGGAACATTGATCTGTTGACCAAGGGTCTTCAACTGGTCGATGGCTGCTGGACGATAGATATCGGCCGCAATCATCAAAGGACGTGCGTTTTCTTCCTTGACCAATTTGTTGGCCAATTTACCCGCAAAGGTTGTTTTACCAGCCCCTTGAAGACCGACCATCATGATAATGGTTGGAATCTTTGGAGATTTGATAATTTCTGCTGTTTCTGAACCCAAAATCGCTGTCAATTCTTCATCGACAATCTTCACGATTTGTTGGGCAGGGTTCAAGGTTTCAATGACTTCATGCCCTACAGCCCGTTCGCGGACCCGTTTGATGAAGTCTTTTACAACAGGGAGGGCAACGTCGGCCTCTAAGAGGGCTAGACGAATCTCTTTGGTTGCCTCTTGGACATCCGCTTCAGAGATTTTCCCTTTCTTACGAAGATTTTTAAAGACGTTTTGTAAACGTTCGGTTAAACTTTCAAATGCCATTATTTTCTCCTATTTTTTCAATTCAGTGGAAATCGTCCGAAATGTTGCAAACATTCTAGTTCTTCGGGTGTGACTTCTTTCATGATTTCATTTGGATATCCCCAACAGCTAAAACCTATTTGCATAGCTTTGGAGATATCATTGGGCGAGATAATCTGTAGTCGAGTAGGAAATACTTCCTCTGCGACTAATAGTTTGCAAGGTATTCCTTGATAAATGACGAGACTGCCCATAATCATTCCCGATTGTCAATGCTTGATAAAATTTCAACCTGCTCTTGTAGAAAAGTATCTTCCGGATAGCGTTCTAAAATCTGATCAAAAATCTGGCTGCGTACAATGTAATCGGAATACATATGGAGTTTCATTTCGTAGTCTTCCAAAATTTTTTCTGTACGTTTAATATTGTCATAGACCGCTTGACGGCTCACTCCAAACTCTTCTGCAATCTCAGCCAAGCTGTAGTCATCTGCGTAATAGAGCTCGATATAATTCATCTGCTTGTCCGTCAAGAGCGCTGCATAAAACTCAAAGAGCGCATTCA
Source organism: Streptococcus sp. 27098_8_99 (assembly GCF_041431935.1). Taxonomy (NCBI): domain Bacteria; kingdom Bacillati; phylum Bacillota; class Bacilli; order Lactobacillales; family Streptococcaceae; genus Streptococcus; species Streptococcus sp. 27098_8_99. The sequence continues at coordinate 95,701 of NZ_JAPVYQ010000001.1, forward strand.
TTCGGTTGGTTTTCTCAATTTCCATACCTTTCATTATATCAAAAAAGCCCGCTAAAGACTAGCGGGACTTGATTCTTTTTGAGCTTGAAGTAAGAGGATTCATCATTAAAGTTTCAGTGCCAACATATTGACCGTCATCCCTGCTGCAGTTCCCATCAAGAAGATGGTATCTCCTTCCTTCACATATCCGTGATCCAGTGCATAGGCTAGGCCGAAAGGTACGGCTACCGAAACCATATTTCCATAATCACTGACAATATTGAGGTACTTGTCTTTGCCGACTCCCAATTTATCCATGACGAGTGGCAAAGCGCGACTTGCTTGGTGGGGAATAATATAGTCTACAGCATCTTTAGAAATGCCTGATTTTTCTTGGAATTTTTGGAACATTTCTGGAATAACACGGGCAGAAAGCAAAAGAATTTTCTTCCCTTTCATGTCAAACATGAAATCAGTCTTGGTTGCTTCAGAGTACAATTTCGGATGATAAGCTGTCAAACCACCACGAATTTCGGTATCGTGGGCTCCCTCAGACCAGGTACGTTGCATACTAGCAATGATTCCTTTATCTTCCTTTGTTGCTTCAAAAATAAAGGCTGCAGCGCCATCGCTAAACAGTTCAAAGCTTTCTTTTTGTTTGGGATTAAGCCCTAGGCTTCCTACTTCACTGGATACAATCAGAACCCGTTGGTATTCACCACCTTCAATCAGATAAGAAACAGTGCTCAAAGCTGATACAAAACTGGTACAAGTGGTATTGATATCCATAGCAGGAATCGTCAGTCCCTTGGCCACGCGCTCATGTATAAGAGCTGCTGTACAAGGAATGGGCTGAACACCAACCGCACTAGCAGAAATCAGGCAGTCGATGTCTGTCATCTCAAGTCCTGCATGTTTTAAAGCTGCCTCAATCGCACGCGCTGCAAGATCAATCTGTGTTTCTTCTCCTTCTTTCACGCGGTAACGAGTCTGGTCTTTGAAAGTTACTGTATGAGCTGGAAGCGCTGTTCCATAGCCTTTAATTTGCAAATGTCTTTTTACGGTAGTCATAGGATTCTCCTTTTATTGAAGTCGTTGAACACGTTTTAATTTACGTGTTGAGTCCCATTGGTAATCGATAAATAGAATACTTGGGAGAATGAATTGTTTTTGCTGAGCTAAGAGTTCAAATTGAGTAAAGATCGCTTGCTCCATAGACTCTGTCCGGTGACTCAAGGCAATGGTAATGGATCCATCTGCCAACTGAGTTACTTGATAGTCCTGAATATTTTCGACAAAGAGAATGCACCGTCGAATAAAATCCGGATAGATCATCTGGCTACTGCCATCTTCTTTTTTGAAATAGAAGATATCATCTGATCGTCCTTCGATCTTTGCGATTCGAGTAAAGATGGAGCCACAAGGACAAGGGGACTTTTCTTCCACCAGAATATCATTGAGTCGGTAGCGATAGATGGGTTGACTCGTTCGTTTGAAATCCGTAATAATCGGATAAAAGCGGCTATCATCAAGATACTCTTTTTCGACATACAAAATATCTTCGTTGAGATGTAGATTGCCTTCTGAACAGGTACAAGCTAAAAATCCCTCTGTCGCTTGGTAGACCTGATCAACCTTGTCTAGTTGAAAGGCTTTGGCAATGATCTGTGCATCTCGATCTCCTAGGATCTCTGCGACAGAGACAACCTTGACGGGTTGGATAGGAAGTTGCTGATTGCTGACATAGTTGGCTAACTCAATCAAGGTTGAAGCTGGTGCGACCACAATGGTTGGTTGATAGTCTTTGAGACGATCTAAATGTTCCTTGCTATCCTTGAAAATATCAAAATATTCCAAGCGGATAAGGCCTGAATTAATGGTTTGATAGAGTTCATTATCCGCTCGTAAGAAAAAGGCAATGCGATGACCAACCAGGTTTCCTTTTGGCAACATCTTGGCTAAGATTGCTGCAGCCCACATACTTCTTTCTTTTTCTGTGGTGACAAAAACTCCTCGGTGGCCGGAAGTCCCAGAAGACAAGCCTACTGCTACTTCTCCATTCATCTCGGTAAAATCTCGCGTTTGTTCTCCGCGAATCGCCATCTCTAAAGCCTGATCTCGATCCACTCCCAGAGTATTGAGTTCATTGAAATGCGTCATCATGAAATGCTTATTCATGGTCCCAAAGGATTCAGGAGAATGAGTCTGGAAATAGGGAGACTGAGAAGTGATAAAAGTATGGTAGCGTGCCAATTGTTTATCTTGGTATCGCTTCAAGGCCTCTTTTGAACGGAATCGATGGCACCATCTGGTTTCAATAAAGGTTTTCAGAAAGACTGTTTTTTTCATTTAAAATCCTTTCAATCCGATCTTGCGGGTCGTGGCTGACCACAACTTGAATGCCATCTTGCAAGAGTGTTTCCAGCAAATCAGCTCCTTTTAAATAAGCCTTCTTATCATCCTGAACCAAGGAAGGAATGAGTCGCATTTTCCGTGTGAAAGGCAAGAGGTCTACTCCCCAAGAAAGATCTGCTCCAATAAAGAGCTTGAGCTCATCCAGATAAAGACAGCCTTGCCCTCTCGCATGCCCATCGATAGACGATACGAGAATGCTCCCATCACCAAAAAGATCCGCAGTCGGGCGATAGGGGAAAGCCGGATGCCTTTGATCTGCTTTGAGACAAGTCACCCGATCTTTGAAATCAGCTGGAAGAAACTCTTTAAAAATCAGATCTTTAAATTTCGGTTTTTGGTACACCTCATAGACTTCCTGGGTAACAACGAAATGAGCATTTGGAAAAAGTGCTGCTCCACCGAGATGATCAGGGTGCAAATGCGAAAGAATCACATAAGTAATTTCTGCCGGATCAATCCCCCGCTCTTGCAATAAATAATCGATCTGGTCTTCTTTTTTCATCTGCATTGGGGTGGCTAGACGGTACCAGAAATACCGAGCTTTTTTCTTAATCTCGTAGTGATAGCCGGTATCGTACAAAATATAGCCTTTTTCACGGTGCTGAATCAAAAAGACACCTGCTGGAAATTGCATTTTTTTATTCGGAATCCCTTTAAATAAGAGACCAGAATGACTACTACAATAGCCTGCTGGAAAATAATCAATGTGCTTGATCATGTTGGACATAATTGTCAATCCCTTCTTCAATGGTCATTTTTGGATAGTAGCCAAGTTCGATTTGAGCCTTTTGAATATCGAGGGTTTGGCTATATCGAAGGAGATAATAGGTATAGCGAGTCAATGGAGGTTCAGCTTTCAGATGGAATAATCGATACACTCCTTCAAGGCTATAGGCCGCACCTGCTACAAGACCTGCTGGAATCTTCCGATAGCGAATCTGTTCTCCCAATCCCTTTAATGTTGTTTCGGTCAAATACTTAAAGGTCTTTGGTTCCCCATTTGTAATATTATATACTTGTCCGTGTGCTTCTTTAGTTTCCAGAGCCAAGCGAATGGCTAGGGCAACATTCTCCACACAGGTCATATCCATGAGCTGCTCTCCTCCTCGAATCAAAGGAATTCCAATTTTTCGACTGAGGCGTAAGACACGAGGTAAAATGCTGGTATCCCCCACACCAAATAATCCTCTAGGGCGCAAGATGATACTTGGCACATCTGAATAGTCAGAAAAAAGTTTTTCAGACGCCAATTTGCTTCGGATGTAATTGTTGAGGTGATTTTCTGTTGGAGCATCACTTTCCTTGATGTTTAATTGATTTTTTCCAGCTGCGTAAATACTGGGAGAAGATACGTAAACCAAGCGTTTTACCGCATATTCACGGCACAATTCAAGGACATTTTGAGTGCCAACTACATTCGCCTGATAGAAGGCCTTCCAAGGTCCCCAGGCAGTGGATAAAGCTCCTGCATGAACCACAGCATCAACAGACTGAAATGCTTGTCTTACTTCCTCTATAGAGCTCAAATCCCCTTTCACAAATTGGACGCGCTCATTTTCCAGGGCCTTTCCAATCATTTCATTTCGGCCAAAAGCTACAATGGAATAGTCGTGATCTAATAACTCTTCGATCACGTATTTTCCAAGGAAGCCAGTCGCACCTGTTACAAGAATTTTCATAGTTTCCCATCCGTTCCACGTCTTAATAATCGTTGAATCTCAAACTCCAAGGTATCCAACGGCTTGTAGGTTTTTGAAAGTTTGTTTAGTCTTTCTAACTTTTCCCAAGATTCTTTTTCTAATAGGGCCTTAAAACCTGCTTGAATCTCTTCGGTGCGATTGCGATGTGCTTGAAAAGCAATTCCTGCTTCTACTCCTCGAATCGCATAGTCAAATTGGTCATAATCATGTGGCAAGATCAAGGCTGGTTTTTTAAATTCGATACACTGATAAAAGATTCCAGCTCCTCCATGGTGAATGACATAGTCCATCTGCGGAATATATTCTTTGTAGGGTAGATATGAGACGACCGTCACATTTGGCGCTACTTCTTCTTCAGAGAATTCCTTTGCTCCATCTCCTAAGGTGACGAAAAAGTGACATTCTGGATGCTCTTTGGCCAACTGCTTAGTTTGCTGAAGCAAGTTCTCCTTTGCCCAAGGTAACTGGGTTCCACATGTCACGAGTACCTTCGTCTTGTCCTCGTAAGGACTGAGATCTAAAGGATAATCTTCTGCATTTTCAAGCGAAGTCCCCAAAGGGCCAAGCCACGCATATTGATGAGGGAAGTGTGTTTTCAACTCCAGCTCCATCATACCAATTCCAAAGATGGCATAAGGAGAGTAGATTGTCTCCACTCCATTTTGATTGTACAACTTGAAATTGTAACGTTTTAAGCGTTTGCGTAAGAGGAAAGCGCCACAGTATTTTCCAATGCGCGTGACTTTACGGCATAGTGCTTGGATCTTCTCTTCCTTCTTCGTGCGCGCGACTCCCATCCCTCCGAAGAAGCAAGGAGGACCATAAGGAGTTTCGATTGCAAATTGGGTTGCCATAGTGGTGATCCAAGGAATTTCTAACTCTTCTGCCACAAAGCCAGCTGATAAAGTAATAAAATCAGCAATGACAATATCTGGACGGTTGACGCGCCACTCCTCTAACAATTGATCCGATACATGATTAATCAAATCAAGACTCCTAGACAATTGCCGATAAGCTGAAAAGAGATTGAGTTTCTTATCGTTATTAGCCGCACGTTCAAATTCTTCTACTTTGTCCTCTAGAATCGGAACGACAGTGAAGCCAAGACTTTCTGTAACGGCCTTTTTCTGAGGTCCTGTGAAAACCCGGATCTCCATCGAAGGATCATCTAATAAGGGTTTAACGAGATTTAAAGTTGGGTACAGATGCCCACTCAAGGGAACAGCTACCACATCGATTTTAATTTTTTTCATTTTTTCCTGCCTTATATCTTTTTTTAGATCTAAAACTAGCTTCTATCTATTAATTCGTAAAAAAAATCAAAAATTGAAGAAAAAATAAAATTTTTTTAAATCTTTTATTTTTGACCGTACTATCACTATTTAGAAAGAATGACTTCAACCAAAAAAGCTCCCAAATGCCAAAGAGAGAAAGTCTCCCAAACATTTGAAGAGTTTTTTTATTACTGTGAATTGCGAGCTTAGTTATTTTCCAAATAAAATTCGAACCGCTCACCGACATACTGACTTTTTACATACTCAAAAGCCGTCCCATCTTCAAAATAGGAAACCTGTGTCAGACCTAAAATAGCCTGTCCTTTTGAAATCTGTAAATAGTCCGCAATCTTATCCTTGGCCAATCGCGCATAGATGGTCTGGTGCGACTTTCCAATCTTATAGCCATGACGCTCCAAGGTTTGGAAGAAATGGCTGGTAACCTCTTCTCGATTGAAATTCTTAATAAATTTCTCTGGAATAGAGGCCACTTCATAAACAACAGGGATCCCATCGGCATACCGGACCCGTTCCATCCGAATGATGGTCTCTGTCTTATCAATGCCCAATTTATCCACTTCTTGGAGGCTGGGAATGGTTTTCCGGTAAGAAATCACTTGGCTAGAAGGTTCCTTGCCTTGCGATTTCATAATTTCTGTAAAACTGGTTGTGCCCCGCATTTTTTCTTGGACGCGCGTGCTAGTGATAAAGGTGCCACTTCCTACCCGTCTTTCAAGCACTCCTTCTTCAACCAGAAGGGTGATGGCCTGTCTAAGAGTCATCCGACTAACCTGAAATTTCTCCGCTAGATCGCGTTCGCTGGGAAGACGCTCCCCGATTTTCCATATTTTTTGATCAATCTCAGACTTAATCTGATCATGAATTTGAATGTAAGCTGGAATCATAACCTTGCTCTTTCTCTGTGTTATCTCTATTGTAGCGTAAAATTCCTAATTCTTCAATCAGAGATTGGTAAAGACAAGGCTTTTGTGTTAGAATAGAGGAAAGTAAATTTCTTTAAGAAGGGGATAAGATGACAAACCTATCAACTGATTTGCATGATGTTGAAAGAATCATCGTGCTTGACTACGGTAGCCAATACAATCAGCTTATTTCACGTCGGATTCGTGAAATTGGAGTCTTCTCAGAATTGAAGAGCCATAAGATTTCTGCTGATGAAGTTCGTGCAATCAATCCAGTTGGGATCGTTCTTTCAGGCGGACCAAACTCTGTATACGAGGAAGGTTCTTTTGATATCGATCCTGAAATTTTTGAACTCGGTATTCCAATCCTTGGAATCTGTTACGGGATGCAATTGCTGACCCATAAATTGGGCGGGAAGGTCGTTCCAGCAGGTGATGCTGGTAACCGCGAATATGGTCAATCTGAATTGACTTTGACAGAATCTTCTGCTCTTTTTGCTGGCACACCAGACAAACAATTGGTCTTGATGAGCCATGGGGATGCTGTTACAGAAATTCCGGCTGACTTTATCCGAACTGGTTCTTCTGCCGACTGTCCATTTGCATCGATTGAAAATCCAGGCAAGAAAATCTACGGAATCCAATTCCACCCTGAGGTTCGTCACTCTGTTCACGGTTATGATATCTTGCGTAACTTTGCCTTGAACATCTGTGGGGCTAAAGGTGACTGGACCATGGACAACTTCATTGATATGCAGATCAAAAAAATCCGTGAAACCGTCGGAGACAAACGTGTCCTTCTTGGTCTTTCAGGTGGTGTTGACTCTTCCGTTGTTGGGGTTCTCCTTCAAAAAGCCATCGGCGATCAATTGATCTGTATCTTTGTAGACCACGGTCTTCTTCGTAAAGGAGAAGCCGATCAAGTGATGGAGATGCTTGGTGGCAAGTTTGGTTTGAACATTGTCAAAGCAGATGCTGCAAAACGTTTCCTTGATAAGTTAGCTGGAGTATCTGATCCTGAGAAAAAACGGAAGATCATTGGTAACGAGTTTGTTTATGTCTTTGATGACGAAGCAAGTAAGCTCAAAGATGTGAAATTCTTGGCACAAGGAACTCTCTACACTGACGTGATCGAGTCTGGTACGGATACTGCTCAAACCATCAAGTCTCACCACAACGTTGGTGGACTTCCAGAAGATATGCAGTTTGAACTGATCGAGCCACTCAACACTCTTTATAAAGATGAAGTTCGTGCGCTTGGTACTGAGCTTGGTATGCCAGACCACATCGTATGGCGCCAACCATTCCCAGGCCCAGGTCTTGCCATCCGTGTTATGGGAGAAATCACTGAAGAAAAACTCGAAACCGTTCGTGAATCAGACGCTATCCTCCGTGAAGAAATCGCCAAAGCTGGTCTTGACCGCGATATCTGGCAATACTTCACTGTCAACACAGGCGTTCGTTCTGTTGGGGTTATGGGTGATGGCCGTACCTACGACTACACTATTGCCATCCGTGCGATCACTTCTATCGATGGAATGACAGCTGACTTTGCGAAGATTCCATGGGAAGTCCTCCAAAAAATCTCAGTCCGTATCGTAAACGAAGTTGACCACGTCAACCGCATCGTCTACGATATCACAAGCAAACCACCTGCAACTGTAGAGTGGGAATAAAATATAATAGTAACTTAGGCTTAGAATCCTTGATTTAACAGCATTTTAACTTATTATAAAAAGTTAAAAATCAATCAAAATTGATTGGTTCCCCACCAAAAGCCCCACCAGAATTTTTCTGGTGGGGCGCTTTTTATTTTAATGATGCAAACGCAAATATTATTTAGGAGTGATTAAAGTATATACACTTAAAATAGAGAGCCAAAAATCTAGTGAGTATAAAACTTTTCTCGAGTATGGATAGCTGCCAAGATATCAGCATAAAGCTCAGGCGTCAAGTCTTGCTTTTGAAGTTCCTCATACAAATATTCTTTTTTATGTGTTTTTCTCCTCAATGCTAGTACACTTATGCTCAGCTCATATAACAAAAAGATATAATCGTTACTACCTATTAGATAGATAGTAAATTTTGAATATTTTTTATCAAAATACATCACAATTACTTATCGTTCAATTTATTTCTAAAGTATTCAGCTAATTTTATAAAAGATGCTGGAGATTTGGTCCACTTTGAATATGTTTCATCCTCATATTTTTTAAATTCATAATGATCACCGTAAAATCTAACTTCATAAAGTTTTTTAATATGAAGAACCCTATCTCTAGTGCCTATACCAGGCTCACTTGTATAATATGAATCAATTTTAAATTCTTTTAGTTTCTCTTTCAATGCTAATAAATGAATATCAAAGTTTCTTGCTCTAGAATTTTTATTAGGAATTAGAAGCATTTCATCTGGTCTACCTAACCAGTTAGGGGCTTTTAATCTATACTGTGAACGGTTCATTTTATTGAACATTACCTGGTAGTACGAAATAAAAATATATCGCCAATCTTGCTCATCTATACTATTTATGTTTTCATTTATTATCCTCTTATACTCAAACTCTAATGGTTTATTTACATCAATCGAATCTAGTAGTTTTTTAACATATTTATTTTTAGAAGAAAATAATCGTTTTAAACTTGGTGTACTTGAACTTTCATTAGGATCATCTTGGCAAAGTGTTTTATAGCTATCTACATTTAATGTATAGTCTCCAAAAGAAAGCAAAGCCGTTCTTAACAATATACCTTCTTTAGGTTTCGTATCTTCAAACATAGTACTTATCTTATCCCAATAAGAACTTATTTTCGAGTATTTAACAGCTGTAGAATCAGTACCTTCAAAATAAAAGCTACTTCTAATTTGTCCACCAAAATAAACATGATTTTCCGCATTAAATATCACTTCTGATTGGGATGGATCTTCTAAAATTAATTTCGCTTTATCTATCTCTTCGTTAACCTGTTCTATACTAAAACCTGTAATTCTGTTATTTTGAGACAAATAATAGATAAGGTCTGAAACATGGCCAATTTGCTCATTTATACCTCGAATTGCTCTTTCGTAAGGTTGTTGATAATCGATTTCAGAGTTATCTGTTAAGTTTCTAAAAATACGATACCAACTCTTAAACTTATCATCTAATATTTTTCCAGAATGAAGTAAATACAAAGAAATGAAGTGAAAATAGACTCTATCTTTTAAAGTCTTATTTATGATAGCTTCTTCCAAAACTTGTGAAACCTTTGAGTTCTCATTCTCCGTTAAAAAGTCAAGTACTCTTGCAATCAATTCTATATGTTCTAACTTAATATCTTCAAATAAAATATTAGTTGTCCAATTTTCACGTTGAGAATAATCTAGTGAATCTAAGTTATTAATCAGTGCAATCTCAAATAAATTTAAAAAGTTTATATCAAATCTATTTTTATCAAATCTCCAAATAGTATCAGTCCATTTTGTATCAAGCTTAAGTGCTATATCGTTTGCTAACTTAGTGTCTATCTCATGTACTCTTGAAATAAATCTTGCTTTAAAATTTTCAAAATCAGTTAGAGGACGTCCTCTAGAGTTCAATTTAATGTATAGTTCATCCTCTGAACCTAAGTCTTCGATATCGAGGAAATTGAAAGCAACTCTATAATTTGTTTCTGATGTTAATACCTCTGAATAGTTGTATTGAAAATCAAAAAAATCAGTTATCCCATCTAAGGTTACTAGTGCACCTTGAATAGTAGGATCTAATATCCACGAATCTGCAAACCATGCCGCATCTTTTATTATTTCAGACGGTTTCTCTTCGAGTTGAAAAATTAATTTTCTGTATTCAAATAAACTAGTGAAAAATTGCTTGGACGAATCTCTTGTTTCATAGGAAAAATTGCTAAGAAAATCACAAGTATCACTATCTCTAAAGGCAAAAAGGTATACTAAAAACAAAGTTGTAAGTCGCTGCTGACCATCTAGTGGTATAAAATTCCCATTATGCGATTTTCCATAAATAAAATTAAGGTCTAAAGTCGGCACTTCACTGTTAATTAAAGCAGAATTTATATCAATTAATAATTGTTTTCTGACCTCGGTAGTTCTTAAATCTTTCCTACCTTGCGCATAATCGCGCTGAATTAGTGGAATTACAATGCGATAAATTTCTAAAAGAGACTTTAAGTCATATTTATCATCAACCATACTCATATTTTCTCCCCGTCATTGCCAAAGAATTTATTAAATTCAAGCTTCATTGCCTTAATGTAATCAGTTTTATCATTGTCTGACCAAACCTCAAAATTTTCAATTTCATCACTATATACTTTCAAAAATATATTTCTAGTACAAACTGGAACAAAACGACCTTTAGCATCCACATCTATAATAATTTTCCTTTTTTGTTCAAATGGACTATCTCGATATGAGCGATTTGTTTTAGCGTCTAGTAAAGTTAGATTCCCTAAACCATCATCAGATTCTGCCGTTTCATCAGCTGTAGCATGAATATGCTCAATATCCCACTTTTGAGTTTTATAAATATCAAACGGAAAACGATACTGTTTCTCACTTTTATTTATCAAAGTTACTAAGTTAAACAGTAGTAATACATTTTTAATTCTTTTATCTCCGTATACTAATTCATCTAGCGAATCAATTTCAGGAATAGTATCAAATGCTAATTTTTTTAACTCATAGAAAGCTTCTGATTTTTTCTTGTCTCTTGTCGCCTTAAATACTTTATCTAGATTTTTACCATCTAAAGAAAGCAGATAACCAATTAAATGATATTTATTTAAATCTAAATACCAATTATTTAATTCTTCAAATTGTCTTTGGACTTTTGACCAGAAATCTGATATAAACTCTGATTTATTTTCTGCTCCCTTATATTCTTCATATAATGAATAAAAGGTGGAGTATTTGTCGACTTTGTACTCTTCAGAATTCCCATGTATAAGTAAATTGAAAAGAAAATCTATTTTTGTATCATAAACTTCATTATTGGTCAAAAACTGCCAAAAAGAATCCTGTTGAAGTCTATGTTCTATTTGATTCCATGCAATAGATCGATGTATTCTATCGCTCTCTTCTCCAATTTTATAATTATTTTTGTCGAGTATCAAAGCTTTAATAAGTTCAGCATTTGTTAACGGTATTTTCCCTATATTAACTTTTGTAAAAATCTTTATAGGCTCTTCTGTTTCATCAATCTCATACCAAATAAAAAACACATTTTCTGTAAGAACCTTATAGATATCATTCAAAGCATTAATTGAGTTTATTTCTTCGCGATTAACCCATTTATCTATTGCTTCAAAGGCTTTACTGATATGACTAGCATCAATGTCAATATTTTCGATTTCTTCATAAGTATCAAAATTTAAATTCTTTAAATAGTTTCCACTCTGTTTTCGGGTTTCGTACTCTAAATCAAAAAAATCATATTGATTAGTCCTTCTACGGCCATTGTTGAATTCAGCAGACATAAATTTAAGAAATATATAAATACTAGTCAGTCTTTGCTGGCCATCAACAACATCGTAAGTGTCATCAGCGACTTTTTTTACGATTAATGGTTGTAGACAATATTTATAATCAGTGTTATGATTATAAAAATCATCTAATAAAGTTGTAACCTCATACTCAGTCCACCGATAGCCTCTTTGATATGATGGAACGTTAAACTTAAGACCTCTTAAATCTTCAATTTTCTTTTCTGAAATTCCCATTTTTAATCACCTATTTCATTTATTTTTGCTTTTAAACACTAAAACCTTTATTATTATAAAAAAGTTAACAAAATTTCAAATTAAAGATATTTTTCTAAGTTTAGTCAATATAATTTGCTTGCATTTTGTTAATAAGAGTCTTCACATCATCAATTAACGATTGAGGAGACAATACCCTTAGAGATTCCGCTTGGCTCAACAACCACCTCTTCAACCCTGGTGTATCTTGACTCACAAATTCAATAATATTCCCATTTGATGTTTTTTCAATAATTTTTGCTGTTGGGAATTGATCAACAACAATTGCTGGGTCATTCGTGAATAGGACTCTGATGTTTAACTCTTTTCCTATGAATGGATCTACACGTTTATTACGAATTTCTCCATCACGAAATTTTCTTCCATATGAAAGAGAAGGTTTTTCTTTTTTAGATTCTGTCCAACTAAGTATTCTATCTAATTTTAAAGTCATATAAGAATTAAATAGCAAATTATAGGCTACTATATAAAAATAATGAGTATCATAGTAAAGAGAAACTGGAAAAATTGTATGTCTCTTTTTAGTATTATAAGGAGATTGATAATCAATGTCTAAGACCAGCTCCTTACGAATCAATTCAGACCATTCCCAAACCTTATCAATACGATTTTGTGTGTCTGATAATGGTGCATAATTTAGCAACTCACTTGCAATAATACTAGAAACTTCTTTTTGCTCATCTTTTGAAATAAGTGCCAATAAACTATCAAGTAAGGACTTGTTTTCTTCCTTATTCAAAGAACGATTTTCTAGCAAAATCTTTGAAATTATAAGAATATCCTTTTTATTAAATAAAGATTTCCCTTTTAAATACCTAGTATGATGCCTTGTATCGTAGGCAAGCTCTGCTGCAACCATCGGTTGTGTATCTAAGAAACCAGACAGGAGAGAAAAATCTCGTTGTATAGTCTTTTCACTAACACCAAATTCATCTGCAAGCTGAGTTTTAGATAAATGCGCACCAGACTGTAATCGTAAAAATATAGTTAATAAGCGTTCTTGGTCGTTCATATAATTCTAAATCCTTTAACAATATTATAACATTTCCAATAGCTTAGATTCAATCAATTTACTAGTTCAAATCTTCTACCGATACTACTACCTATTTCTTCTTTTAAAGTCTATTATAGGTTCCTTCTACCTTCCGAATCCTATCAACGACATTAATTTTGATGATTTTGCTTCAATAGCTACAATGGCCTTATTGATATCTGTCAAAGTAATTTGATTTAAAAAGGTATCATCTTCTAACTGATTCTTATCACCTTTAATCACTCGTTGCGCTTGACTGAAGACAATCTCATCTACTAATTTTCGGACGTATCTAGCATTTCCAAAGTTTCTAGAATTGACAACTTCTGAAAAATGCTGATGTAGTACTGTCTTACAATCATCGGTTAATTGATAATATCTCTTATTTATCATTAATTCCAAAATAGCAATTAGTTGATCAATTGTATAATCTAAAAATTTTATTTCTCTGGAAATTCTAGAGGATAGCCCTGGATTAGTTTCAATGAATTTGGCCATCAATTCTTCATACCCAGCAAAAATAACCAATACCTCATCCCGACGATTTTCCATTTCTTGTATAATCGCTGAAATAGCTTCATGTCCAAAATCTCTCTCACTACTCGGAATAAGGCTATAGGCCTCATCTATAAAGAGTACTCCCCCTTTTGCTTCATCAAAAGCTCTTTTTACTTTTGGAGCAGTCTGTCCGACATATTCACCAACAAGGTCCGCACGACCTACTTCCACTAACTTATTCTCTTGAATTATCTTGTTATTGTATAAAATTTTTGTATAAAGCCTAGCCACTATAGTTTTACCAGTTCCAGGATTTCCGGAAAAAACGAGATGACGATTTAGTATTTCATTACTAAACCCATGAGCCTGACGCAATGCGGAAACTTGATTATATGCTAACTGCTGATTTAAAACTACTTTCACTTCTTCTAAACCGATTAATTCACTCAACTTTTTCTCCGCATTTTCTTCGTCTTCAACTGAAGACTCATTTTGGGGAATAAATCCATCCAGACTTAATTCGTTTTTATCTGAAGGATCATAATCATTTTGTACTGCAAATTCAACAAGCTCTTGAACAAAAAGACGAACTTCTTTAGCATCCTTTAGTACTTTATTTTCAGCTATTAATTGTTCATAGTCTTCATTACTCAACTGAATACCTTTTTGATTTAACATTTGAAGGCCGATTTCTTTAAGCTCTGCTTCATCATATTGCGGAAAATTCACAATTGATACTTTACCAAAATCTTCAAGCAACTCTTTTTTTATAGATTCTGCCTCTTGGATAGTTCTCGTAATAATGATGTTAATTGAATGCCCCTTCTTTTGTCTAATTGTATCGTAAATATCTGATTTTGTTTTTGGCCTTACTGAAAGATAATCAACTAATATTGGGACATCTTTTTCGCTTATCTTAGGAATAGAAAAATTATTACAATTTACAAATATTGCATTCATTTCAAAAAGAGACATAAGAAATTTGATAGCAAACTTACGGCCAGTTCCCCTCTCACCATTAAAAATATAAAAGTGTTGCTGTTGTTCTTTATTATTTATTTTTTCTTGAAATGAAAGATATGTAATTAGCTCTTGAACGACATTCTTAAAATCGATGAGACCACAAATATTTTTCAATTCTTCCAACTTCTCCAAATGAGGCTTTAGCTGATGAGACAGTGTCTCTTTACTTGCACTTAGTAAGAATTTCACTAGCTCTCTTCTATCACTTGTTTCAAGTTTCTTTATAAAATCACTTTCTGTTAAAGTTTTAACTTTATTTAATGTAAACTCATAATCAAAAAAATCCTTTATTTTCCCCATAATTTCTTGATCATTGTAATTTTCTTGAGAAATAAGGTAATAATCTTCATCCTCTTTTAATAGTAATAAACGATTAGTCTTGATAAAATCTTCTGATTGAGTTTTTAAGAAATCATCAGGATTCTTAAACTCGACTTGATAATAATGCAATTAATTTCACCTCTTTTTATTGATAATTTAAGTCTACAAAAAAGAGTGGACGTTTCTTGTCCACTCAATTGTTGTTAAGAAAAAAATTTAAAAAGAAAAATCTTATTATTTGTTTAGCAAATTACTAATAAAATCCTTATTAACTGCCAGCTAAAAGCAAATAACAAATGTAAGACTTATTGTTTAGTTTACCAATTTGTATAAGAAACAATCATTTAGGAGTGACGATAGTATATATACCTAAAATAGAGATACACTATTTTAGTGAATCTTGGGTCTTTTTCGAGTAAATATAGTTGCTAAGGTATTAGCATAAAGTCCAGGCGTGAAATCTTGATTTTGAACCTTCTCCAGTAATTGTACAAAATATTCCTTCTCAGTACCCTTTGTAGTAGAAATCAGATCTAACAAAAATCTATTTAATTCACCAGCTGCGTTTTCTGAGCTGTAGGATTCATAAAATTTTTGATAAAATTTATCGTATTCCTCGTTTTTTTTGAGTAAGTTCACTTCCTCTTGCTTATCTAACAGTTGTTGATAAGAGACATTAAGATCAAGCCAATCTTTTTCAAACTGCTCGAGTAATTTGTCTGAGACTTTTTTCCTATTATAATATAATTTTATCAAAGGTATAATATCTATCCATGCCTGATCAATAAAAACTTTAACAATCTTGTCTTTAAAGATAAGTAAAGGCTTATCATCACATGTATGCACACGATATCCATCTGACTGTAATTTATCTATCATGTCTTCAATATGAGTTTCTGATGTATTGACTATATATTGTTTCAGCCATTGTGGCATATTAGGATCTTGGATATGCCAAGACGCGCTCAAATATTTACAATCATTTCTTCTAGTTTCATCTTTTTCTAGACGACCTGGTACTCGTGTGCTAGAAATGGTATATTTTTCAACGATATCTCCTTTTTGATAATATTCATTGTGAAAGCGTTCGTATTTATTAGGTCTATGAATTTTTGTTCTATAAATTAGTTTCATTACTACTCCTTTATTATTTAAAAGCTTGGTTGGAAATCATTACGCATACCATTGGATATAAAATAATAATAATAATTTATTAAATTATTATTATCGAGGAATGCATTTTTGAATAGTATTAAATACTAAAGCAGTAAATAACCTTATTCTCATATCGTTTTCAACTGAGCTAAATGTTTTTATCATTTATCTAAATTTTCTTCTTAAAAGTGTTAAACGATTAATTCTGAAAGTTCCATGTACCAAAAATCAAAATATTCATTAATATATAACAATACGTTGAATAATTTAAGAAATTCCTTCTTTGAAATTTCACTCTCCCAACGACCGTGACTAATCATGTGTCTATTGACACTATTAGATTTAAAACAGGGTGTAAATTTAAAAAAGTTCTCTAACCAATTCATTAACCCTGTATCATAAAGACTTTTGCTAATAAGAGCATCTTGAAACTTTTGATCTAAATCTTTCACTGCACTACTTCCAACTTTAATATTGCCTCTTTTATTGCTTTCGAATGTTTGAGCAGTTGTCCTCTCATTAAATCTGTTGATAGCCCCATCAATAGCAATTGTTGCTAGCGTATATGCTGAATAATAATTTTCACTTTGGTACGAAGCAAGTAATGATTTTATTAACGGTTGTGAATACCAGTTTGAATTTTCTATGTCAGATACTTTTTCTACATTTTCAAGATAATCTTCTAACTGTTCATACCATTCTTTTTCTAGGCTTTCTAAATTATCTGGAATTAAGTCATACAGTAAATCCTTATTCTGAAAATAAATTACCCAACCTTCGCTTGCAAAAAATAATATGTTTTCATTAATCTTTTCAAACTCTTCTTCTGAATAATAAGGCTGATGTAATTTAATAGTTTCGCTTAATTTTGAAAGCATATCAAGATATGACTTTTCAAAGTTTGCGACAATATTATTGGCAGCCTCTTGTACCGTTTTGAAGAAATCAATCTGTTTTGCATGTATTTCAGCATATACTTTTGTAATATCTTCTATTTCACCGTTTTTTACTGCCTCAATATATTTTAACGTTGGAGAATTTAATATTACATGTCTAACTGCTTTAACAGTTGATAATTGAGTAGCTGCTAAGCCAGCTTCTATTCGTGCAAGATCACCTAAAGCCATTATTGGAATTGATAGTCTAGCAAAATTACCAATTGTCATTTTGAGTCCATTTTCACTAATAGGGATCTGATCTTGAACTTTATTTGACTCTTTTTTCATACAATCATCCAAATAAAGTAAATTGATACTTTAGTCGCTTTACCTTATTTATATCCTTCATACTTATAATCATATAGTAATTATTATATCATTAATTAATGATATTTTTGAGGTAAATCTCACTAGTTTTTCATTATAAAGTAAAATAAAAGACAGAGTAAAGTTATTAGGCTCTATAATTTCTGTAGTGGGTAAAACTACCATAGGAATTATGGAGCCTATTTTGTTGTAGAAAAAAAGTCCCATAAGACCTATAATGAAAAGTGACCAAACCATCATTAGAAAGAATCTTATGGAACAATTAAATTTTATCACAAACTTACTCGGAATTAAAGACAAGAACATCAAAATCTTGGATTATCTTGATGCTGGAACGCATAAAGAAGTCATCGCTAAGCTCGATTATCCTGCCCCTAAATGTCACAACTGTCAAGGACAAATGGCTAAATATGACTTTCAAAAAGAATCTAAAATTCCCTACCTCGAATGTGCAGGATACAAGACTCTCATTCGATTGAGAAAACGTCGTTTTCGTTGTAAAGTCTGTGGGAAAATGGCTGTATCAGAGACCTCCTTAGTCAAAAAGAATCACCAAATCTCAACGATCGTCAACCAGAAAATTACTCAAAAATTAATCGAGAAAGTCCCTATGACGACTATCGCAGAAAGTCTATCTGTCTCTACTTCGACAGTCATTCGTAAATTGAAAGAATTCAAATTCAAGACAGATTTATCTTTCCTTCCAACTCACATGTCTTGGGATGAATACAGCTTCAAGAAGGGTAAGATGAGCTTCATTGCACAGGATTTTGATTCCAGAAAGATCGTAGCTATTCTGGATGGGCGGACTCAAGTAACTATTCGCAATCATTTCCTTCGCTATTCTAGACAGGTGAGAAGCCATGTGAAAATCATTACCATGGACATGTTTAGCCCCTACTATGATATTGCCAGAAAACTTCGCTTTCGAATTTCAAGGCTCAGGCTGAAACAGTCCCCCAGACTGTTTCACTCCCAAACACTAAAATCGTTCTGGATCGTTTTCACATTGTCCAGCATCTCAGTCGAGCTATGAACTGTCTTCGCATCCAAATCATGAATCAGTTTAGTCGGAAATCGCACGAATATAAGGTACTGAAACGTTACTGGAAACTCATTCAACAAGATAGCCGTAAACTCAGCGATAAACGTTTTTATCGCCCAACTTTTCGATCACACTTGACCAATAAAGAGATTCTCGAAAAGCTGCTTTCATACTCTCAAGAACTTAGACAGCACTACGACCTCTATCAACTATTACTCTTTCATTTTCAAGAGAAACAAGCTAACCATTTCTTTGATCTTATTGAAGAAGCAATTTCTTGTGTAAATCCTATTTTTCAAACTGTTTTTAAGAACTTTTTGAAAGATAAGGACAAGATCATGAACGCACTGGAACTGCCATACTCAAATGCAAAACTAGAGGCCACTAATAACCTCATTAAGGTCATCAAGCGCAATGCTTTTGGCTTCCGGAACTTTGAAAACTTTAAAACTAGAATCCTCATTGCTTTGAACATTAAAAAGGAGAGAACCAAGTTGGTCCTCTCCAGGTTGTAACTTTTCATCAACCCACTACAGTTGACAAAGAGCCCTTTTTTTCACTAGCTTAAAATTAGAATTTAGCAACCCTAAAAATGTCTTATAAAATATAAGAATCACTAAACACACAAAAAAGCACTCTGACTTATTGTCTGCAGTGCTTTCGTGCTATTTTTAGCCAACTAAACCACTAAAGAATTTGACAATGGCATTCCAGATGGCTCCGAAGAAGCCAGCAATGGCATTCCACGCATTTGTGAAGAAGTTTCCACTGTCTTTTAGAATAGCATTTGTATCAAAATTGAGATTGATATTATTAAAGGTATCGCCTGCCTTGTCTACGATACTATCTTTCAAGTCCGACAAGGTTTTAGTAAAGCTTTTGCTACTGATAACACTACTCTTTGAGAGGTTGACTGCGAAATTCACGATCAAATTAATCTGATCACCTGTCACAGTTGTATCCAGCTTATAATTTTTCAGGGTTTCTTCGACGATCTTTCGAATATCATCCTTGCTTAAATCCTGATTGTTCTGTTTGGCATTGGCTACTGCCGTTTTAATGTCGGTCAATGCCACGTTCAATTTATCCGCATCGAAGTTTTTCTTTCCCGCGTTCTCTTCATTGATACCTGATAGAGTCTTTAACTCTTCTTGGGCTAGATCCTTGCTTTCTTGAGAAACCTTGGCACCATTTTTCTCAAGCGAGTAATAGATCCCAGCTAAGGCACTTTCTCCGGTCACTTGGATAGGGGAAGCTACTGTAATTTGAGCATGCTCCAATCCAAGTGTAACGGCTGCATTACGATACATATCTGCAGTGACCTTGGTGATGTTTTGAGGCGTCACGATATTCACTTCTAGTGGCTTATTTTTACCTAATTTTTGAATTTTAACAGAGGAATAAAGTTCCAAACTATCATCGTTGGCAACGTTCATAATCGAAGAATAAACCTCTGGTGTCATCGTTTTCCACTCTTCTTTATCTTTTGAACTATCGTAGTTCAAGAGACTCAATGTTTGTTCGATTTGACTTTGGTCCAGCGAATAGCCCAAAACATAGTCTGGCTTGACATAGGTTTCATCAATGACTTTCTGCACATTGCTATCTGCGGAAACTCGCGGGATAGCGGTAAACAAGGCCAAAGTCGTCGTTACAAACAATGCAATCTTCTTTAATTTCATCTTTTTCTTCTTTCTAACTCAAATCAACTCTGGGCATCTCTTATAACCTTTCTCACCTCACTAGAGATGAAAAAAGAAGTAAATAAAGAGTTTACCCACTTCGATTTTCATTATACAGTTGATTTCTTAAAACTAGCTTACAGTTCTTTTAAGAATGCATGACATTTTTATTATCCCTCAAAATCAGAGGCAGAACTGATCAGCTAAAAAAAAGAGCCAATCGGCTCTCTGAAAAATGATTAAAACCATGAAAATAACTTCATAATCGTCATATTGGTTTCTACCAAACGGGAATAATAAATATTGCCACCATTAATGTAGAGTTCCATCCCGTTTAAAAGAGAGATAGGGTGGAGGTAAAGATAAGTTTCACCAGTTACATTGCCAAGACTTGGCGCTACCACATCCCGCGAATAAGCGCGGGCCAACTCTAAGGAATTTGTTCCACCGTGTTTTGCGACGTAATCGATGTAGTCTTTCCCAAAATTATAGGCTTGAACCGCAGTCCAGCTATCAACGCCTTTTTTCTTGGCTTCTTTTAACTCATCTGAAAGAGTTTGAATTCCTTGGCGAATACTGGCCTTATTATCACTAATAGTATTGGTCTCACCACTTGCACTCTCACTCGCCTGCATGACATCGTCTTCTCTGCCTTTGGTCTCAGTATAGATCATAGCAAGAATGAGGTTTTCATTGGCTGTGGTGTCCTCCTCAGCAAGGACTTCTCTAACCAGGGAGCGGTACTGCATGACTTGTTTGACATCATGGTGGATCTGAATTCCCTTGTAGATTCCAAATATTAGTAAGATGAATAAGAAGATCTTCACTATACGTTTAATCATTATTTACTCTGTATATCCTCAATATTTTTGATCAGAATAGAATAGGTGCCGTTCTCGTTTAGAATAAATTCAACAGATTCTGCATCTTCATAGACATTATTCGGAACGATCAGTTCAATTCCATTTGACAATGACAATTTCTGATTTTCGAACTTCTTCAACTGGCGACTTGCATCAATCTCTTCAAAGGTGACAGGCTCTGGTACAGCTTCTTTAACTTGGTCAATAAAACTGAGGCGAGCTGTCAGATTATCATCGAAGAGGTCATCCGCTAATTTCTCAGGAGAGAGTTTATTTTCTTCCTCAATATGATTAAAAATAGCTGATTTAACCTTTGATTGAAATTGAAAATCATCAGTGTTAAAGCTTTCCGCAATCTTCTGGGCTGTTTTTTCTAGTGCCTTGATCGATTTTTTAGGAGAGATCTTGGGTTGCGCCTGCAACAGATTCTCAGAAAAATAGTTCAAGAAAGTCCCGTTGTACTTGATCCGTTTTTCAATCAAGTGGTATTTGCGACTTTGAAGATTGATGACCAAGGCCTCATCAGCACCAGTCCCAAAACCAGGTAGATTATTTTGCGTCAGCTTAATCGGATTATCCACTTCACCACCAAGATGCGTCAGGGTTTCCCGTAAGGCGATCCGAAGAAAGGCAAAATGGTCCACCCCTTCTTTTGAGAATTGAATGAACACCAAATCGTTGGTCTTTTGATTCTCAGAGACGACAAATTCTTCCTTCCAGCGATTCGCTACTGCGACCGAAGTTTCAAGTAGGTCATCTGAGATCATCTCAAGAAAAGGATTGTCCTCTTCGAAAATACCGGTCCTTGCTTCATCAGAATAAACCCGTTCAATCTTCTTACGCAAGTATTCCTCGATTTTAGGCGTGATATTGAGCAATTTATCTGCCAAATAGAGATCGGTATCGTCTGGGCTAAATTGATGAATGATGGCTTTTTTTACGTAAATATCCATAAGATGGTTTAGTCCTCGTAAAGTGGAAAGGCGTCTGTCAAGGCTTTGACTTGGCTACGCACTTCGTCTAATACTTCTTGATTATCCGCATTCTTCAGCGCTTTGATCATGAGTTCAGCAACGGTGCGACTTTCTTTTTCACCAAAACCACGAGCGGTGATGGCTGCTGCACCTATCCGAATCCCACTGGTCTTAAATGGAGACAAGGTTTCATAAGGAATAGAGTTCTTGTTGAGAGTGATATTAACTTCATCCAACAAGTTTTGCGCCACTTTCCCATTTTCAACGACTTTAGTGACGTCGACAAGGAAAAGGTGGTTCTCTGTTCCGCCTGAAATAACGCGGAAATCTGGATCTTGCAAGAAGACATCAGCCATGGCCTGACTGTTCTTAATCACGTTAGCTGCATACTCTTTAAAGGCAGGATCTAGTGCTTCTTTGAATGCGACAGCTTTGGCTGCAATGACATGCTCCAACGGTCCTCCTTGAATACCAGGGAAAATAGCAGAGTTTATTTTCTTAGCTAATTCCTCATCATTGGTCAAGATCAGACCTCCACGAGGTCCACGAAGGGTCTTGTGAGTGGTCGTAGTCGTGATATGGGCATAAGGAACCGGACTTGGATGAAGACCTGCTGCCACGAGACCAGCAATATGGGCCATGTCAACCATGAGTTTGGCTCCTACTGCATCTGCAATCTCACGGAATTTTGAGAAATCAATGATATGAGAGTAGGCTGAGGCACCAGCAACGATGAGTTTTGGCTTCACTTCTTGGGCTTGTTTTAGGATGGCATCAAAATCCAAGAGCTCTGTTTCAGGATCTACACTATAGGACACAAAGTTATAGGTTTGACCAGAGAAGCTCACAGAAGCTCCGTGCGTCAAATGCCCACCGGCAGCTAGATCCATCCCCATGACGGTATCACCAGGCTCAATCAAGGCCATATAGGCAGCACAGTTTGCCTGACTTCCTGAATGCGGTTGAACGTTAGCAAATTTAGCCCCAAAGATTTCTTTAGCCCGTTCGATCGCGAGACTTTCGACCACATCAACCACATCTGTCCCGCCATAGTAACGACGACCAGGATAGCCTTCGGCATATTTATTTGTCAGAATAGACCCTTGAGCAGCCATCACTGCCTTAGAGACAACATTTTCAGAAGCAATCAACTCAATATTGTTTTGTTGACGCTCTTCCTCTTTAGCGATCGCATTCCATAGGTCTGCATCATAAGCTTTGTAATCTTCTTTATCAAAAATCATCGGTCTACTCCTTTATAAAAAATTATTTATGTACATTATCACTGAGGAAGTTCATCTTCCTCAAAAGAAAGCTCCGGCACTTGTGCAAGCAAATCAGCTTTTGTAATAGAACCTTGCCGCAAAATCCTGGCTTTGGAACTAGAGATATCCAAAATAGTTGAATCTTGGCCTGTCAGAAAGTCATCATCCTCTATACCAGGAACCACTTGATCAAATTCGCTTACAATAGCCCTATACTTTGTTCCACTTGCATGACCTGAAAGATTGGCAGAGGGACCAACCAAAGGGCCGTATTTACGAATTAAATCCAATGTTTTTGGGTGAGCCGGTATACGGAAACCAACTGTATCCAATCCTGAATGAATCCAGTTAGGTACCTTTTCATTCGCTTGAAGAATAATAGTCAGAGGCCCTGGCAAAAATGAATGAATCAGTTTTGTTAAATAGCTGGGTTGATTTTTCGAATAAATTCGAATCGTTTTTTCGTCGGCTACATTTAAATTCAGAGCCTTGTCTCTCGGTCTACGTTTTAATTCGTAAATATAATCAACTGCCTCTTGGTCCAGAGCTTTAGCGAAAATACCATAGACTGTTTCAGTTGGCAGAATAACCGCACGGCCTGCTTCTAATTCTTTCTCAATGTTATCCATTGTCTACTACTACCATTCTTTCTTGTCCAAATTGGTCTTTCAGAACTCGAACTCGTTTGTCAGGAAACGCTTCTCGAAAGAGCTCTTTTACTTTGGCTCCTTGCTTATAGCCAATTTCTAGATAGATCTTTCCGTCTGGTGTTAAAACACTTGGTGCTTGCTGGGCAATCTTTTCGTAGATGGCATATCCATCACGGTCTGCAAAGAGAGCTAAGTGGGGTTCAGAGGCTAAAACATTGGCTCCAACCTCTTCTACATCATCCCGGGAGATATAGGGAGGGTTGGACACTATCAGGTCATAAGGACCTTCTAGTTCGTCCAGTACATCTGACGACTTGAATTCAAGGACAGCTTCTAATTGCTTGGCATTTTCTTGAGCTAGGGCTAAAGCCTCTTCTGAGACATCACTAGCTTGAACCTGCCAGGTAGGTCTAGCAAGGGCTAAGCTAATCGCAATGGCCCCACTTCCTGTACCAATATCCAGAACTCGTAAGGCTTTCTCATCGTTTTCTTCGAGAATGAGAGCCACCAACTCCTCTGTCTCTGGTCGTGGAATCAGCACGCGCTCATCAACTTTAAAAACATGGCCACAGAATTCTGCACTCCCAATAATATACTGGGCAGGGACGTGATGTTTCAACTGTTCAAAAATGGAATCAAGCAAGGCCTGATCCTCTACTTCCACTTCTTTTTGCAAAGCAAGGACAAAGTCTGTAAAGGTCCAGTTTTTTAAAGCACGATATGCGAAGGAGAGGCTTTCTGCTTCCTCTCCGACGGCTATTAATTCTTCTTCATACTGGGCTAATAATGATCCCAACAACATTATTTATTCAACTCTTCTAATTTTTGAGTTTGATCATACAAGACCAAAGCATCGACCACTTCATCTAATTTACCAGATAAGATGGTGTCCAATTTTTGAAGGGTCAAGCCAATCCGGTGATCAGTCACACGGTTTTGAGGGAAGTTGTAAGTCCGGATCCGCTCTGAACGATCACCAGTCCCGATAGTAGACTTCCGCTCAGCATCTTGCTCGTCTTGGGCAATCTGAGCAAAGTGGTCAGCCACACGCGCACGGATGATCTTCATGGCTTTTTCACGGTTCTTCTGTTGCGTCCGTTCTTCCTGCATCTCTACCTTGATATTGGTTGGCAAGTGGACGATTCGAACGGCTGTAGCGACCTTATTGACGTTCTGTCCACCCGCACCAGATGCGTGGTAGATGTCAATCCGAAGGTCTTTTGGATCAATGTCATACTCGACTTCTTCGATTTCTGGCATGACCAGAACTGTTGCTGTAGAGGTATGGACACGACCTTGGCTTTCAGTCACAGGAACGCGTTGTACTCGGTGGGCACCAGATTCATACTTGAGTTTTGAATAAACCGATTGACCAGAAACCATGGCTACGACTTCTTTGATCCCACCAACGCCATTGTAGGAAGCTTCCATGACTTCAAAGCGCCAACCTTGGCTTTCCGCGTATTTTTGGTACATTTGTAAGAGGTCACCAGCAAACAATTGTGCTTCGTCTCCTCCTGCTGCTCCACGGATTTCCAAGATAATGTTCTTGTCATCGTTTGGATCTTTTGGAAGAAGTAAAATCTTCAGTTTTTCTTCGTACTCTTCTTTTTCAGCCTTAGCATCTTTTAGCTCTTGCTTGGCCATTTCTTCCAAGTCCGCATCGCCGCCTGCTTCCTTAATCATTTCCTCAGCGTCAACAATGTTTTGAAGGACTTGCTTGTACTCACGATAAGCTGTCACCGTATCACGAGTGGAAGCCTCTTCTTTTGAAAGCTCCATAAAGCGTTTGGTATCAGAGACCACATCTGGGTCACTCAACAATTCTCCTAACTCTTCGTATCGGTCTTCTACAGCTTGTAGTTGATCATAGATATTCATGTTTGCTCCTTAATTCTTGATTGTTAGATCATAGATTGCTACAATTTCGTCTTCTATGACTTCGCCAGTTTCTTTAAATCCATAATGGAGATAGCAAGATCTCGCTTGCTTATTTTCCGGTTCATAAGATAACCAAAGACTTGTTGCTTTTCCAGCTGGCTCTGTTCGAACAAAGTCAATGACTGCATCCATAGTCGGTTTAAAATAGCCTAAACCTTGAAATCGTTTATCGATCATAAAACGAAATAACAAGTAATTTCCCTTGCTGATCCCAATTTTCTGGTCATAGGCAATCATAACAAAACCAACTAATACTTCCTTATCATAAACTGCTAAGGGAGCTATAAAATCACCATTTTTATCATATACATAGGCTTCAGCTAAACTAATGGAATTGGATGCAATAAAATTCCTTTGGTTTGGATGAACTTCTAGATTTAAAACGTCAAAATAATTCTCTATTGTAATATCTTTTAAACAAATAGACATTATTATCCTCTCTAAAACGTTCTAGACTCTTTCAGTTGGTATATCTGGATTAAAATAATGTTTGCGGCAAACGGAGATATAGGTCTCGTGTCCACCGATCTGGATCTGCTCTCCATCATAGACAGGTTTACCCGCTTGGGTACGCAAGACCATGGTTGCCTTGCGGGAACAGTATTGGCAGATGGTTTTGATCTCCTCGATCTTGTCGGCTAACAAGAGGAGATGTTTGGAACCTTCAAAGAGTTCATTTCGGAAATCATTTTTGAGGCCAAAAGCCATAACCGGCACATCCAGTTCATCCACGACTCTTGCCAAGTCATAGACATGGTGACGTTTCAAAAACTGAGCTTCATCGATCAAGACACAGTAGGGTTTGATTGCTTGGTTTTTAATAAAGCCAAAGATATCGGTTTCCTCTTCGATCGCAACGGCTTCGCGTTTCATACCGATCCGGCTAGAAACCACTCCTACTCCATCTCGTGTATCGATTGCTGAGGTCATGATGACGACGCTCTTGCCTTGCTCTTCATAATTATGGGCCACCTTCAAAATCTCAATGGTTTTCCCCGAGTTCATGGTCCCATATTTATAATATAATTGTGCCATTTTCCTTTTGTTCTCTCTAAAATGTGTTTCATTATCATTTTACCATAATTTTGCTAAGCTTTGTATCCCAAAATGTGATAAAATAGTCCTATAAAAAATTTAGGAGGTGGCCATATGCCATTTGTACGAATTGACCTATTTGAAGGACGCACCTTGGAACAAAAGAAAGCCTTGGCCAAGGAAGTAACCGAAGCTGTTGTCCGCAATACTGGCGCTCCTCAGTCAGCTGTTCACGTTATCATTAATGATATGCCTGAAGGAACCTACTTCCCTCAAGGTGAAATGCGCACCAAATAATGGTTTCACTAAAAAAGCCTTTCTTGCTTGTGATATCACATAGCAGGAAAGGTTTTTTCTTATTATGTGACTTTCAGTCCGTCTCGCTCCGTTAGGTGCGAGACAAAAAACCACCCGCTATGCGGGTGCGCATCGAAGGTTATACCAAAAAAACTCCAAACGCGATACAATTAAGGTGTTCAAGCCAATTGTAAAGCGAAAGGAGAAAAATATGGCTCAAAAAGCACATAGTTTATCACACACAAAATGGATGTGTAAATATCACATTGTGTTCACCCCTAAGTATAGACGAAAAGTGATCTATAATCAATATCGAAGTAGTTTGGGAGAAATATTCCATAGATTATGTAGTTATAAAGGTGTTGAGCTTATCGAAGGCCATTTAATGCCAGATCATGTTCATATGTTGGTAAGCATTCCACCTAGAATTAGTGTTGCAAGCTTCATGGGATATTTAAAAGGTAAAAGTGCTCTAATGATGTTCGATAAACACGCAAATCTGAAATATAAGTTTGGAAATCGACATTTTTGGGCAGAGGGATATTATGTAAGTACAGTTGGCCTCAATGAAGCCACAATAAAGAAATACATTCAGGAACAAGAGCGAAAAGATATTGCTTTAGATAAGTTGAGTGTAAAAGAATATGAAGATCCCTTTAGGGATAGTGGCAAGTAGTACGTATACCTCTTTGAGAGGTCTGTGACGAGTCAAATGCAATAAGGCTTGAACAAAGTGAAAGCCAGCGTCTTTAGGCGCTGGCTAGTTATCTGGGCTTATAGCCCTGGTACAAACCACCCGTTTGACGGGTGGTCATGATTTTTCTTGGGCTTGACGTTCTGCTTTCCGTTCTTCGAATTCTTCGTCACTCATCAAGGTTCCGCCGACATTGGCTGATTTGGCAAAGGCTGTATAGCGACGCAACCAACCGCTGGAGATTTTTGATTTGAAAGGTTTCAAATGTTTGCGACGTTCTGCAAGAGTGGCATCATCGACAAGTAGATCAAGGGTACGGTTTGGTAGGTCGATCACGATTTCATCCCCGTCTTCGATTAGGGCGATATTTCCACCTTCTGCTGCTTCTGGAGAAACGTGACCAATAGCAATCCCACGAGTAGCTCCTGAGAAACGACCATCCGTAATCAGTGCCACATCCTTACCAAGACCGCGTCCGACAATCTTAGAAGTTGGTGCCAACATTTCTGGCATACCAGGTCCACCCTGAGGACCTTCGTAACGAATGACAACGACATGTCCCTTCTTAACAGTTCCATTGTCAATCAACTCAAGGGCTTGATCTTGTGAATCGCAGCAGATGGCCTTTCCACGGAAAGTGGTCACAGATGGATCGACCCCACCGACCTTGATAACAGCCCCATCTTGAGCGATATTTCCGTAAAGGATCGACAAACCACCTACAGGTGAAATAGGATGCTCAATTGGATGGATAATTTCTTCATTTTTAATTTCGGCACCAGCTACGTTTTCTTTCAAGGTTTTACCAGTAACTGTAATACGATCACCCTTAATGGCACCTTTTTTGATCAACTGATTAATAATGGCTGGAACACCACCAGCTTCATGCACATCATGCATGGTGTAAACACTTGAAGGGGCAATTTTAGAAAGATAAGGTGTCTTCTTGGCAATTTCGTTGATATCTTTGAGATCATAGTCAATCCCTGCTTCACGCGCAATAGCGAGCGTATGAAGCACCGTATTGGTAGACCCCCCCATAGCCATATCGAGCGCAAAGGCATCATCAATGGCCTCTTTGGTCACGATATCCCGTGGACGGATATCCTTTTTAATATTCTCTACCAATTGTTTGGCCGCTTGGCGAACCAATTCCCGACGTTCATCTGAAACAGCTAGGATGGTACCATTTCCTGGAAGAGCAAGACCTAATACTTCCATCAAACAGTTCATGGAGTTGGCAGTAAACATACCAGAGCAAGAACCACAAGTTGGGCAGGCATTTTTTTCCAAGAAATCCAGCTCATCCATGCTCATATCACCAGCTTGATAAGTACCTACAGCTTCAAACAAACTTGAGAGCGTCGCCTGATGCCCTGTCATGTCAACGCCACCCTTCATGGGTCCACCAGAACAAAATACGGCTGGTACATTGGTCCGCATGGCTGCCAAAATCATACCTGGTGTAATCTTATCACAGTTGGGAATATAGAAAACACCGTCAAACCAGTGGGCGTTGATGACCGTTTCAGCAGCATCTGCGATCAACTCACGAGATGGCAAACTATAACGCATCCCGATATGCCCCATAGCGATTCCGTCATCGACACCGATGGTATTAAATTCAAAAGGAATCCCACCAGCCTCGTGAATAGCTTCCTTAGCAACATCCGCTAATTCACGCAGGTGAACATGCCCTGGAACGATATCAATATAGGAGTTACAAATGGCAATAAAGGGCTTTTGCATATCCTTTGCTGATTTTACTTGCCCTGTTGCATAGAGGAGACCACGCGCTGGCGCTCGGTCGATCCCCATTTTGATCATATCACTTCTCATCTTGTTCTCCTTCTAGTACTTCGTTTCTACCTTTTAATCTTACCACTTTGATATCAATTGTCAAGAACTTTCAGAAAATTTATAATATTCACGGTACACAAAAAGCCTGGTTTCCCAGACTTCATTTTAGTTTGTTTGCTTTTTTTCAATCTGCCAAAGCCGAAGTTGGTAACAAATTCCACTCACAACAAGGCTAGAAATAAGACCGATCCAATAAGCATAGGGACCCAAGTTGGTCACATGATCAAGGAAAATCCCTAGTGGGATAGAGATGCACCAATAACTAAAGACTCCTAATAAGAATGGAACGGTTGTATCCTTATAGCCCCGCAAAATCCCCTGAAGGGGTGCTGCAAAAGTATCAGCCACTTGGAAAAAGAGGCTATAGGTCATGAAAATCGCTGTTTGTTGCACAAAGACTGGATCCTTGCCATACAGCCCTGCTAGTTGGAAGCGGAATGTATAGAGAAAGACGAGAGTGACAATGGCAAAACCAAAGGCTGTCAGTCGTCCCAAACGGCAATATTGTTTGACCACTTCTGGTCTTCCTGCTCCCAGTTCGTAAGATACGATAATAGCCATGGTGCTTGAGATACTAACCGGGAAAGCATACATCAGGGTCGAAAAATTCATGGCCGATTGGTGGCTAGCAATGGTTAGTGATGGGAATTTTGCCATTAACAGACCAACCAGCGAGAAGATGATGACTTCTGCAAAAACAATTCCACCGATTGGAAGCCCAAGCCGCAATACTTCTTTCATCCCTTTAAAATCATAAGGCTGTGGCTTCCACAATTGGAAAGGTGCTACCTTGGGATGCTTGCACAAAATCAAAACCGCAATGGCCAACAAGACCCAGTAGGCCAGAGAGGTTCCAAGACCTGCTCCTGCTCCCCCCATCTCAGGAAAACCAAAAGCCCCATAGATCAGGATATAGTTAAAACAAGCATTGAGAGGCAAAAGCAAGAGCATCAAGTACATCGATAGACGCGTCATTCCCAAGGTATCAAGGAAGGTCCGCACGATACTAAAGAGCAACAAGGGTAAGATTCCCAGAGAAAGAAAATATAAATAGCGAATGGCTATTTGGGCAACAACATTTTCTAAACCGATCTGCTTGAGAATCATGGGTGCAATGCCCCAAACAAAGCCTATTAAGAGAATAGCCATACCAAATGACATATAGAGGAATTGGTAAAAATCGCCAGCAATCCGTTCTTTATTTCCCTTGCCTAAATGATGCCCAACAATCGGCGTCAGTGCAGAGACAATCCCGGTCAGGAAAGTAAAAAATGGATTCCACAGACTGGTAGCTGTAGAAACACCAGCCAAATCAAGGGTCCGGTACTGACCGGTCATGGCTGTATCGACAAAGCTGGCTGAATAATTGGCCAATTGGTAGATCAAAATCGGCAAAAATAGACTCAAAAACAAGCGCAAGCGCTCTTTAAAGTGATAGGTTAAATACATAATTCTAACTCTCTTCTCTTCAAATAAGATTTTCTCCTCTTCCACTCTACTATATGTTTCCTTAAAAGTCAAAAAAACCGAAGATCCAAGGACCTCCGGTTCATGTGAGATTAGTTTTTGTTGCGGTTTAAAATAGCATTGAGAACGATCGCCAAGACACTGGCAACGACAATTCCGTTAGCAAAGAACATTTGGAATCCTGTTGGAAGGCCATTAAAGAGGGTGCTGTTGTTCAAACCAACCCCTGCAGCAATCGATACAGCAGCGATCAAGAAATTGTGCTCATTGTGTTCAAAATCAACACGCGCAAGAATCTGCATCCCTTGAATCGATACAAAACCAAACATCACTAGCATCGCTCCCCCAAGAACTGGACTTGGAATGATTTGTGCTAAAGCTCCAAACTTAGGAAGGAGACCAAGAAGAACAAGGAAACCAGCCGCATAGTAGATCGGAAGACGAGTCTTGATGCCAGACAATTTCACCAAGCCTACGTTTTGTGAGAATCCAGTGTAAGGGAAGGTGTTGAAGATACCACCGAGGAGAACAGCCAACCCTTCAGCGCGGTAACCATTGCGAAGGCGCGTGCTATTAATTGGATCTTTAGTAATATCAGAAAGTGCAAGATAAACACCTGTTGATTCAACCATAGAAACTGTCGCGATGATACACATCATGACGATTGAGGTGATTTCAAACTTAGGAGCTCCAAAGAAGAAAGGCGTTGGAACGTGAACGACTGGTGCTTGAGCCACAGGTGTGAAGTCTACCAAGCCCATAGAAGCCGCAATGGCAGTCCCTGCGATCAAACCAATCAAAATTGAAATGGATTTAATAAAACCAGTCGTATAGATATTAACAACCAGAATAATGAGAATAGTCACCACAGCCAAAATCAAGCTTTGAACGGTTGGTTTTGGCGCATTATTTCCCATATTTCCAATCGCTACTGGAATCAAGGTCAAACCAATGGTTGTAATAACGGATCCCGTTACAATTGATGGGAAGAGATTGGCAATCTTAGAGAAGAAACCAGAGACAAGGATGACATAAATCCCTGAGACAATCAAGGCACCAAACATGGCCCCACTACCATGGCTAGCCCCGATCATGCTGAGAGGTGCCACAGACTGGAAAGCAACCCCAAGGACTACCGGAAGACCGATCCCAAAGTATTTATTGAGCTGCACTTGAAGGAAAGTTGCAACCCCACACATGAAGATATCTGTAGAGATGAGATAGGTTAGTTGATGAGCGTTATAGCCCAAAGCTCCTGCGATCATAATCGGCACCAAAATAGATCCCGAATACATGGCCAAAAGGTGTTGCAAGCCTAGAATGGCCGCCTGTGAATGGCTTTCTTGTTTTTGCATTAGATGTCTGCCTCCTTAAATACAACCTGACCATTTTCAAAACGGTCCAAACGTGCGAGGGATACAACTGGATATCCCAATTCTTCTAACAATCCCCGTCCATCTTGGAAGGATTTTTCAATCACGATCCCAATCGCTTCGACTTGAGCACCAGCTTGTTCGATGATTTGAATCAAGCCTTTGGCTGCTTGGCCATTTGCGAGGAAATCGTCAATGATCAAAACCTTATCTGATGGATCCAAGAATTTACCCGCAATCGAAACGGTGCTGGTGACTTGCTTGGTAAAGGAATAAACCTCAGCCGTCAAAATCCCTTCATTCATGGTGATGTTTTTCGCTTTCTTCGCAAAAATCATAGGGACATCTAGTGCTTCCGCTACATAAAGGGCTGGTGCAATTCCAGACGCTTCAATGGTCACGACTTTGGTCACACCAGCATCTTTGAACCGGTCCGCAAAATTCTGACCAATTTCTTTCATCAATTTGAAATCCACTTGGTGGGTCAAAAAGGAATCCACCTTGAGGATATTCTCACCTAAAACATTGCCATCTTTTAAGATGCGCTCTTCAAGTAATTTCATACTTCCTCCTACTTTTTTAAAAAATCCTCTACTTCATTCACAAAACACAAAAAGGCCTGCTAAGCAAGCCTTGAAATCTCTCTAGAAAGAGAAATAATCCCGACTTACTTATTGTTAGGTGTTCCGGCACCTTGTAGAAACATCACGCCTATTCGTGAAATAAATAAGTAATTCAATTAGTGTGCATCGCCATTCCAGATAGAATTCTTAACGATCACATAATCAACGTGTTTCAAATCTGCTAATTTTCGGCCTCCTGCATAAGAGATCGAACTTTGCAAATCTTGTTCCATTTCTGTCAAGGTGTCTTGCAAATGACCCTTGGCAGGCAATAAAATCTTCTTACCTTCGACGTTCTTATAAGCTCCTTTTTGGTACTCGGAAGCAGATCCATAGTATTCTTTGAAAGACTCTCCATCAATCTCTACTGTTTTACCAGGGCTTTCGATATGGCCTGCAAAGAGAGAACCGATCATGACCATAGACGCCCCGAAACGAATCGATTTGGCAATATCACCATGGGTCCGAATACCACCGTCTGCAATGATTGGCTTACGCGCTGCTTTTGAGCACCAGCGAAGAGCAGCCAATTGCCAACCACCTGTACCAAATCCAGTCTTAACTTTGGTGATACAAACCTTACCAGGACCGATTCCGACCTTAGTCGCATCAGCTCCCGCATTTTCTAATTCACGAACAGCTTCAGGTGTTCCAACATTTCCGGCAATGACAAAGGTATCAGGTAATTCTTTCTTGATGTGTTGAATCATCCGAATGACACTATCCGCATGACCGTGTGCGATATCAATAGTGATATACTCAGGAGCATCTGCCTTTAATTGACTCACAAAGTCGTATTCGTATTCCTTAACACCAACCGAAATGGAAGCGATCAAACCTTGATCATGCATGCGTTTGACAAAAGGAATCCGACCCGCTTCATCAAAACGGTGCATGATGTAGAAGTAACCACCACGCGCCAACTGCTCTGCTACATTCTCATCCAAGATTGTCTGCATATTGGCAGGAACGACTGGAAGCTTGAAGGTATGCTTTCCAAATTGGACGGTTGTATCTGCTTCTGACCGGCTATTGATGATACATTTGTTGGGAATCAACTGAATATCTTCATAGTCGAAAATAGGAAATTCATTTAACATAGATTGAAAAATCTCTTTTCTAAAAACTGACCTACCTATGCGCAAGCGCATCGCTACGTCTCTTGACGTTTCCTTGATAGATTATACCAAAGATACGGACCCAATGCAACGGGAATGATTTTATAGGAAATAACGTTCGGAAATTACAAGGCAAAAACCCGTTTCAAAAAGAGAAACAGGTTTTATTTATGAACATTTTGGAGCCAATTGTTCACTTCTCTAGCTACAATTTCAGGCGTCTCTGTATACAGTTCGTGCCCCAAACCTTCTAGCAAGACTTGCTTGATCTGGGGATCTAGTTGCTTCAGAGAATCTTTTCTCCATTCAGGTTCTTCTTGGTATCGAGGGCCGATAAAGAGGACAGGCAGGTCTGCCAGTGGAATCTGGTAAGTCTTGATCTGACGCCGTAGACGCAATAAAGCCATGACCTTTTCGAGATCCAGATTTAATTCATATTGTTCACTCGCTGGATTCCAACGATAGCTAGCCTCTACCGCTTTTCGCGCTATAGGAGTAGGATCTGCTCCATCACCAAGTTCGGATAACA
Organism: Streptococcus sp. 27098_8_99; assembly: GCF_041431935.1. NCBI lineage: Bacteria > Bacillati > Bacillota > Bacilli > Lactobacillales > Streptococcaceae > Streptococcus > Streptococcus sp. 27098_8_99. The sequence continues at coordinate 130,462 of NZ_JAPVYQ010000001.1, forward strand.
CAGCTTCTTCTAAAGTCGCAAAAACTTGCTGCTTCATGAAAGACGCCGTTCCTTCTAGTTCTTCTTCAAGAGGCAGGATCTTTTCCATATCCAGATAGCCACCATCCAAGAGAATCAGAGCTCGAATCTGAGGAAATTCACTTGACAGATAACGAGCCAAATCTCCACCCAAGGAATGCCCCAATAAACAGATCTCTTCCGCCTGGCCGATCTGACCTTGAAACCAAGCACGAAGATCGTTTTCTGTCTGAATCATTTCCCTATAGGGATCTAGAAAGGTCACAGGAAAGCCTAGATTTTCAATAAGTGGAGCCAGATGGTAGCGATTGCTACCTAGGCCACCGATAAAATAATGCTTCATTGTTTCTTACCTTTTTTAATTTTATTATTAGTTACTTCATTGGTTAGCGCCAGTCTTTTCAATCCAATATTGTTGCTCTTTAGGGATCAACTGATCAAAACATCCTGAAAAAACTTTCCATCCGTTCGGAACATATCTTTCGTAGTTTTTCATCCCCAGATGGTTTGAATAAAACTCCTCTTTATCAAAATCGATTAAAAGATCCGGGAGTAAACCTTTTCCTTCAAAAATAATCTCTGAATGTAAGTCCTCACAATCTATTGAGCGTTTGATCATTTCGATCAATTCTTCAACCGTCACCTTCAGCCAATCATCTTTATACATTTCTAAGTAGCTCTCAAGATTGCTTTTTGTAATCACATGAAGATTCTGTTGAATCTCAGGTAAATAGGAGAAATCAACATTCAGACCTGCTTCCTGGTATGCCTGAATATATTTATCGATATCCATTGTCCACATATCGTTTGAACAAATATACCAGTTAAACTGATGATTTGCAATAACCCCAACAATATTTATTTCTGGTTTCTCTATCAATTGGTCTTTATCCACTAGTTTTTCTCCTCTTCTCCTATCTACTTGTTCCGAACTGACAATAGGGCTACTTACCAAGCATTATATATCTATGATACCGAATTATACTTTGACAAGCAAGTTAGTGACCGAGTCGCTAGCAAAAAAAGACAGCTAAAAGGGTTTAGCTGACTGATGTCATATCTAATAAAAATTTTTCTCTGCTAGATCATCTAGCAGAGAAAGCAAGTATTCCACATTCATAAATAGATCTAACTTACCTAGGCACTCTATCAATTTTTGACATTTTTCATCGATCAATTCTCTATTCACCAATTGTTGTCCCCATTTATCTGGAATACCTTCCAGTTTATAGAGAGCTCCAGCAAAGCTTCCTGTGATGCCACCAATCGTATCGGTGTCATTTCCGAGATTGACCGCTTTTAAAGCAGCTCCTTCAAAAGTCTCTGTTGTCCCTAGACACCAGAGACTAGCTTTCAGACTATCAACCACATAGCCTGTAGACATTATTTCTTCTCGTTGTTTTTGATAAAAATCCTTGTCAAATAGCTCTCTGAACTGATCTTGGTATTCTTTCCAGTATTCTGAATTAGCTCTCAAATAATCCTCTAACAGAGGTTGAAGGTCTTCTTGGCATTCTGTCAATATTTTGGACACATTTTGGGAGAAAAATTTGAAGGATAGCGCCCTCAGGTTGCTGGACCCCTTCTACGAGATTGTAAAATGAATTTTATAATCTCGTAGAAGGAGTGCTATTAACTAAGCAATTTGTTTTTCAAATTCATTCGGACTAAAAACTCTTTCTTCTTCAAGCTTATCCTCTACTACTGTTTTCTCTTGACCATTCCGGGTTACTATAATAGCGTACATAGAAATTAGGTTTGCCACCAGCTTCATCAATTTTATCTTTAATGTTAATTTCTGAATGCGTGACTTCTCCTGTTTTTGTAAAATACTCTCCGATTTTACCCGTGCTATTTTGAAGCCCCCACGCTACATCATTTCCTTGAATGGCAGCTAAGAAGCCATGGTTCTGCACGAAGTTAAAGAATTCAGCAACAGTGAGGCTTTCTGGCACCTCGAATGTCATCTCATGGTTGTAAATATCATCTCCGGCACAAACTGAATCTCGATCAACTATAATTTTCATCTGGCCACTTCCTCTAATGAAATACTTGTTACTCCATTATACCATATCCGTATTCTATTTTCTTATATTCTATAAAACAAAAAAGCACTCTGTTTCTGCAGAGTGCTAAGATCTTGTAAGTAATTCCAGTAACGAATTAACCTTTACTAAATTGTGATGCTTTACGAGCTTTTTTTAAGTCTGGTTTGGAAAGTATGAGTTTCAGTTGGACTAAAAATAGCGTAATTTCAATATTCTATAGTTTTCAACTATCTTTTTATTTGCCCTGTTGAAAAATGAAGTGCAACACAAAAGACATGTTCATCTGATATACTAGAGTTGCGAAAAATAGGATATAGGAAGATTAGCATTTTGTCGTGTATATATTAGTGAGAGGCGTTTGAAATACTAGTTAGCAACTCTTGCGAGTTTTCCCTATTTATTGATAGCAATATAAATTGAAAATAGGCATGAAAAAGACGATAGATTTTTTATTCCTAACGTCTTTATTACTTTATATTCCGTTCGACAAACTTGAAATTGTTTACTTACAGTACTCCTCTATTTTGTAGCTATATTCTTTTAGAAGTCCCCGTGAATAAATTTTTTTATTTTTTGAATCTCTAACTTCATTCCAAAGGATAGCCGCAACTTTTAACTTGTTGGAGTAATGATTGCTAAATTCATCTGCACAAAAGTCTTTTAGAAATTGATTCCATTGGCAAGCTGAATTATCATACTTGGCGTAGTCTGACTCTCCATAGTATATTTTAATCATATCTTTGATTGTAAAATTTATGTTGTTGTCCCGTTTTACTTTTCTCCAAGCAGTTGCCATATCAGCATTAAACTTAAACGGATTAACACCTGTTACAGCTGAAAAATAATCACGAAATTTCTGATTAAAGGAAAACCCACATTCAAGTAATGATGTATTTAGGGTTATTATTTCGGTTTGATTTTTGTTTCTTTTCCTCAAAAATTTTTCTACTCTATTTCCCTTAAAATATTGTTCTATAATATGATTTAATTCTTTTTTTGTACATCTGTATTCTAATCCAAGGTACTTACAAATTTGTGAAAGCTCTTCTCGATACCAGTAGTATCTGTTAAATTCTTCAAATGATTTAATATCTCTAAAATCAGGTCTATGTCCTTCCAAATGCTCACCTCTACAACTCCAAATTTATCTCATTATACCATAGATAATAAAAGTTATATCAATTTATACCCATGCCACATAAAGCTATAACAGAAAATATTACAATCTTGTAATTACTGTATTTCTATTAAGCTTAACTTTCTTATAAAATAGATAAGAAAAACAAACGATATAGTCCATCACTAGCAACAAGAAGATACTAGGAGTTGAAAGATATAAAAACATTGAAATGGAAAACATAGCAATAAACAAAACAGTCAGTAAAACGATGGTTTTGTTGTGTTGTTTCACTTGCTTTCTAAATTCCTCTTTTGACTTTATCCGCAGACGCCTTTTGTATCTTGATTTAGTCAAGGAACTTCTACGAAGTTCACTGACGACCGTACTCACTTAAGGAAAGTTTTTTAAATGACTTTATCTTCAATCTGAGACCGTTAAGACTTCTTTACTTTAATTTTTCTAACTGAATTGGATACAAAAAATCCACTCACACAGGGTGAAATGGATTGTTACTTTATTAACGGTTCAATAAGAAATTGAACAATTTTTCGACAATTTTTACGACTAACCAGCATAAGAATCCGATATAGCTGAAATAGAAAATGAGTGACAAAATCGTAATAATCATGGTTTCCTCCTTCGTCGATTGCAAGTACTTGTCTTATTATACCTTTTTATGCAATCGAACTCAATAGAATTTTGAAAATTGTCTGATTATTCTTTTTCTTCTTTAGCTTCTTTGGCGTCTTGGTCTGCTTCTTCACTGCCTTTGTTGAGAGCTGTCTTAAATTCAGCAAACATTTTGCCGATGGACTGACCCAACTCTGGCAGGCGTTTTGGTCCAAAAATCAAGAGGGCGCCCAGGATGATGATGATCAATCCTGGTGCTCCAATATCACGTAAAATTCCCATTAGTTTCTCCTTTTTCTTGAATAGATGACTTTACTGATGGCGACACTGACTTCAAATAAGAGGATCAAAGGGAGTGTCATGGCCAAGTCACTGATAAAGTCTGCAGGGGTTAGCACGACGGCTAAGACCAGCAGGACAAAGTAAGCGTAACGTCGGTAGGTTATTAAAAACTGTGGTGTCAAGATCCCAATCGAGGTCAGAAAAGCGACCAAAACTGGTAACTCGAACAAGACCCCTAAAGGCAAGGTAGTATGCCATAAGAAGGTTAAATAATTTTGTGCTGTTAATTGGGTATCAAACAGCCCTTCTCCTAAACGCATCAAGACCTCTAAAATCGCTGGGCTGACAAAGAAATAACCAAATGCGAGCCCCAGCACAAAGCAAATAAAGCTAGCTGGGATGTAGGCAAAGATTGCACGCGCCTCCTTCTCCTTCAGAGCCGGCCTTACAAATTGCCAGATCTGGTAGACAATAAAGGGCAAGGTCAGGCTAAAGGCTGTAAGATTGGCCAGCGAAACATAGATCCAGAGAATATCATTCGGTCCCAGTACCAGCAGTTTTTGATGTAGGCTAGCCGTCAAGGCTTGATAGAGTTCTCCACCAAATACAAAAGCCACCAGAAAGACGATAATATAACACAAGACCACAGCGATCAATCGTTTTCGAAATTCGACCAAATGTTCAACAATGGTCATTTCATCTGCTCTACTCTTTGCCATGTTGTCTCACCGTAACGAGTGCGATCAAGGCCACAAAGATACATTGAGGAAGAAGAACTTCCCAGCTTGGATAGATGCCCGCCCAATCGATGGTTGGAAGCCCATTGACCAAATGGCTAGGTAGGATATTGGTCAACTGAAGGGCGTGGATGCTGACACCGAGCATCTTGAAGGCCAAGGCGTATATCAACCAAGTTAGAATGAAAAAGATTCTGTGAGGTTGGATAGCTTGACTGGCCTTGGTCATGGCCACTGCAATGATGATGAGAACAGCTATAGCAAGCCCGATTCCCAGTAAGAAATTCGCAGTTGTAATCCGCGGAATGATTCCGACATAAAAGAGAATGGTCTCAGCCCCTTCACGAAAGACTGCTAAGAAACTGAGAGCAAACATCGACACAAAGCTTCCTGTAGCCGTTACGGTCTTCATTTGACGGTCCATAAAGGCATTCCACTGTTTGACAGAGGACTTGCTGTGGAGCCAAATTCCGATGAGAATCATCATGACTACAGCGAAAATCCCAACGCCACCTTCAATGATTTCCCGGTTAGACCCCGAAGTAACGGCTGGAAAAGCTACTTGCAAAACAAGAGCGATCGCTGCACTGGCAAGAACACCAGCAATAGCTCCACCGTAAACCCATTTGAGGCCTTTCCTCATCTTAGCGGCCTTAAGGGTCGTCACAAGCGCCATGACGATCAGAAGCGCTTCTACTCCTTCACGCAGAAGAATCAACATGGCATCAAAAGCGTTGTAAGAAGCTGTCGTATCGATCGCAGACAGGTCCCTGATCAAGGCTTGTAATTTCTCTTGATAGGCTTTTTCTTTCCCCTTTACCATAATGACTGGGGATTCGCTCTCTACGCGCGTGTAGAGACTGGGATTGGTCGTGCTAACATCCCCCTCGATGGTTGGCCAGATCGTGATGAACTGCTTCATAGTCGCTGCAGCAGATTTATCATCGCCGGATTGGAATTGGCTTTGCGCCTTCTCCAAAAGCTTGATCCCATCTTTCAACGTCAAATCCGTACTGGCACTGCTAATGGCTTCTCCTTTTACAAAGGCATCAATCCCGTTTTTGAGGTCATTATAAGAGGACTGGATGTTGGTGAAATCAGTAGGCTCTGTTTCAATACTACTGCGCAAGAGCGAAATGGCCGTCTCGATTTTGCCATAGTAGGCTGTGCTGTGATCTCTTACCACCGCTTCGTTTCGCGTCCAGGTGTTATTGAGATCTGCATAGGTTTGACGGGTTTTATCCAGATCCTTAGCTGCAATGGCCTCTTGTAGGTTCTTAAAGTAAGGTGCGAGGCGACTCACGAGTTTGTCTTTTTCCGCCTCTAAATCGACCGGATTTTGCTCTTTTTCAAAAGCCAGCAAGGCAGATGAGATCTTGGTGAGGTCCTCTTTCCTTACCTCCCCTTTTATAGCCAGGGCTTGGCTAACTTTTTTCCCTGCCTTGGAATCATGGTGGTCTTTGGATCCAAAATCAGCCTGAATCTCAGCAATTAATTCCTTGGCCTTATCCTGGTCCTTATTTTGTACAGCTGTTGTTGCATCTGTGATCTTGATAAAGAGATCGCTATAAGACTCCGCAGCCACTGGATGAGTCCAGAACAAGGCAAGAAGGCCGAACAAGATCAAGAGTTTATTCAAAGAGTGCTTGACCAAGATACCCTCCTTTCTCAACGCCTGCAAAGCAAGCAAAGAGTCCACTTCCGATATGGGTGATGTACTCGTTCATTTTATCCACCGCACCCAAGTTGGTTTGGATTTTGACAAAGCTGTTCGGATCCTTTTGAAAGGCGATAAAGATCAAGCCGGCATCAAATTGCCCAGTCTGTTCGTTGATACCATCTGAATAAGAATAAGACCGCCGTAAAATCGGTCGATCGACTTCTTTGGCCAAACGGACATGTGAATCTACTGGTAGTTTAGATAAATCTACTTCATCAAATTCGTTGATTTTACCAAAGGGAGCACCGGACTCCTTGTAGCGACCAAAGGTGTTTTCTTGCTCCTGCAAATTGGTTCGGTCCCAAGTTTCCAAGTGCATTTGCACTAGGCGAAGAGCCATATAGGAACCACCCTTCATCCAATCCTTGCTGTCAGTCCAGACGACCTTGTCAAAGTCCTTCTCCGTCGTGACATTTGCCGTTCCATCCTTGAAACCAAAGAGGTTGCGGGGTGTTTCTTTTCGGTCACCAATGGCCGCAAAACCTGATTTGCTCCACTTCATGGTAATGGTATTGCGACCCTTACGAATCAGATTTCGCACCGCATGAAAGGCTACTTGCTCATCGTCTGCACAGGCCTGAATGACGATATCGCCACCTGTATATTTGTCCTGCAACTGCTCCTTTGGAAATGGGGGCAAATCACGAAAGAGTTTCGGACGTTTGGACTCCAAGCCCAGTTTCTTTAGAAAGGAGGCCGAAACCCCAAAAGTCAGGCTCAAGCGATAGGGGTTGAGTCCCACTGTTTCACCTGTATCTGTTGGAGGCAAGAGGGCATTGGAACCATCTTTTTTGACCAATTCTCCTTCGACTAATTTACTACTATAATCAGTCCAGTCTTTAAAGAGTTGGATGACTTCTTTTTTGTCCGTCGTGTGAAGATCTAATACAACCAAGTAGCAAGCCTTCTGCATGGGCGTCGTAATCCCTGCTTGGTGCTTGCCATAAAAGGAGACGTCTTCATCCCCATCATAAGCTTTTTTGCTGGAACTGTCTTGATTAGCGAAAAAAGCAGATGCACCAGAGAGACCTAGCGCTAGACCAGCCCCTCCAATACCTGCTTTTTTAAGAAATTCACGACGGTCCATTTTTTTATCTAAAAATTTTTCGTCAGCCATGTTTCTTATTTCCCATCTAAAATCACACCCATTTGAGACAAAGGTTCACCAAGTTTGGTCACAGCTTCTGCCAATTCCTTGGTATCTTCCTTGGATAAGTCTGTGTAAGACTTATAGTTTGAATCATCTATCATGTGTTTGTCCAATAAAGCATTAACATTCTTGAACTCTGCTTCCAAGGTTTTAACCAATTTGGCATCTTTTTTCTCAATCAAAGGTTTAAAGAGAGAGAAGATCTTTTCAGCCCCTTCAATATTGGCACGGAAGTCGTAAAGATCTGTATGAGAGAAGACTTCTTCTTCACCTGTAATCTTTTGCGTTGCCACTTCATTAAGCAAATCGACAGCTCCGGTCAACATGATATCCGGTGTGACTTCTACTGTAGCAATTTTAGCTTTCAACTCCTTGATATCGTTCACCAGTTGGTCAGCGTATTTGTCTGTTCCATCTGTGGTATTGTTTTCCCAAAGGATACGCTCAATCCGGTGGAAACCTGACCAGCCATCTTCTGATTTATTTTCATCCACATAATCCACCAAACGGTAGTCGATCTTGACATCTGATTCTCCGAAGGTTTCAGCAATCGGTTCGGAACGTTCATAGGCCATACGGATCAAGGGATATTGCTTTTTGGCTTCTTCCAAATTCCCATCTTTTAACGTAGCTCGGAATCCTTCTGTATCCTTGAGCAATTGGTCAATTTGCATTTCAACAAAGTCTTTGTATTCAGCTGTCGCATTGTCCAAGGTCTTCTGGTCAGCCTTTGACAACTGCACCGTTGAGCTGGTTTGCGTCTTTTGACTCGACTGTTTGCTAGTAGTATTTGCACACCCTGCTAAAAGAGCAACACTCAATAAGAGTAGACTATATTTTTTCATGAAAGACTTCTCCTCATTTGTTCTTGGCCCTATTTTACCAGATATTTTCTCATTTTTCAATAATTGTCTGAAAATTTAATAATAGGAAAACATTTCTGAGAATCTGTCTTTTACAAAAGAATATCCTTGACCCGTCCGATTTCGGATTCTTTAACCACCACAAAGATGCTATCCCCTAGATACAAGCGGGTCGCACCATTGACCGTATAGCTCTTACCGCTTCGCATTTGCGTGGTAATTAAGATATCTTGAGGGAGGTGCAGTTCATGAACTTGCTTTCCTGCAATCTTTTCTGATACAGGGATCTCAATTAAAGTCAACTCTCCTTCTTCTTGCGCCTTATCCGGCAACAATTGCTCGAGCATGGCTTCATAGACTGGCGCTCCATGGAAGAGATCCATGATCATATAAGCCAGCAAGGTCACCATGCCTAGGGGCATTAAACTGCGAATATCACCGACCATCTCTGTCACCAAGATCATCGCTGTTAAAGGTGCTTTTGAAATAGCCCCAAAATACCCACTCATTCCTAAAATAATGAAGAGAGGTAGCTGATTTTGAGAGATAAAGCCAATATTTTGGAGGAAGGTTCCAACAATGGCCCCTAAAAGTGATCCTAACGCTAGAATGGGCAGGAAGATGCCACCTGGCAAGCCACTACCATAGCTCAACATACTCCAGATGAAACGGATCGCAAAATAGAGAAGGATGGTCAGCACTGGATACGGTACTCGAGCTAAATCCAAGACCAATTGGTTCCCACCACCAAGAATTTGAGGAAGGAAATAGCCGATTGGAAGAATCAAGACAAAGGCAAATAAAGAAGAATAATGAGAAGGAACATGGAAAATCTTCTCAAGTAAGCGATACAATCGACCGATATTGAGAACCACTATTTCGTAGACATACCCTGCTACCCCTAAAAAGACTCCAAGAAAAAGATAAATCCAGTACTGAGACAGATGGAGCGGTGGAATATTTTGTGGCATATGAAGCACTGGTGTTTGACCAAAGACATTGAGTGAAATAAAATTAGCAGTCAAACTAGCAGCCAAGGTCGAAATCCAAAAGAAACGTGAAAAATGATGGTAGACCTCTTCAACCACAAATAAGAGCCCCGCTATAGGTGCATTAAAGGCAGCCGCAAGACCAGCGGCAGCCCCACTTGCAATCAAAGACCGCTCCTCAACTGGGCTAACCTTCAAATGATGGGCCACTCCTTTTCCACCCATTGCCCCTAATTGAATACTAGGACCTTCACGACCAAGCATCAAGCCACTTCCGATGGCCAAGACACCTAGAATATACTTCTTCCACAAGGTATCCCACCAGCTCACCGCCAAGAGGCCCTTGAGTTCCGCTTCGACTTGCGGAATTCCTGATCCCTTGATATCCCGATTGGTGCGAATGAGGCGACCAGCAATCAGTACGATCACCCCATAGCCCAACAGCATCGCCAGCAAATAAAGTGGTTGACCAGACATCTCCTTGTAGACGCCTTGAACAAAATGAAAAACATGTTCGATCAAAAAACGAAAACTCGAGACGACGCAGCCCACAACGATCCCAACCAGAACACCTCTGACAATATGGGACACAATTGAACTAGAGGCAAATTGAAATTCATTTTTAATGGCTTCTTCTTTAGCAGACATTCCCTAACTCCTTCAAACTCTTATCCTATTCATTATACCTTATTTCACTGCCTCTGAATACATGGAAAAGCAGAAAAAAACAAAACCACCCTTGTTAGTTTTGTTTAGAATGTAGACAAACCATTTTATCAAGTAAAATAAGTTAAGAAATTCTACAAAGAAATATAAATATGTTCTATTTATTATGGAATGAATAAAGAAAAGTCAAAACTTTCCGCTGTGAGAAAAGTGCCTGAAACAATACAGTTTCAGGCACTCGGAATTATTGAGACCTTAGGCTCAATAATTAGTCATGGAACTTCTACGAAGTTCGCTGACGTCCGTACTCACCTAAGGAAAGTTTTTAATAGAACTTTAGCTATTATTCAGCAGTTAAAGCTGCCATTGTGATGTAGTTGTAAGGTTTGTTGAAGTGTGGCAAGAAGAACAAGTCCGTCAAAGCCAACTTATCAATCGTCACGTGTTCTTGAATCGCAAGTGAGAACATGTGAATAGCCATTGAGATAGCGCTATCACGTGATACCATTTGAGCTCCAAGGATTTGACGAGTGTCTTTATCGTAGACGATCTTGATACCAACCTCATAGTTATCGTGTTTGATAAATTCAGGTTTTTGAAGGTCGTTGAAGCCAGTTTCAGTGGCATTGAAGCCTGCAGCTTTTGCTTTTTCAAGAGTCAAACCAGTTGAAACCATGTGAAGGCCGTAGATAGAGATACCGTTAGAACCTTGAACACCGATTCCTTCCAATTCATGACCGGTCGCATTGTAGGCACCAACAATACCTGAACGAACCGCATTAGATGCAAGTGCGATGTAGCTCATTTCACCACGTGCATTGTCATAGATAGTCGCACAGTCACCAACTGCATAGACACCTGAAAGTGACGTTTCTTGTTTCTTATCGACAAGGAAGGCACCGTTGCGGAAGAGTTCAATCTTACCATCTGCAAGAGCTGTATTTGGACGGAAACCAACAGCCAAGATGACCATATCTACATCGAAGGTTTCTTTATCAGTTACAAGACGTTCTACCTTACCATCTCCTTCAACTGCTTGAACAGTTTGTCCAAGAGCCAAACGGATGTTGTGGTCTTCCAAGTTTTTCGCCATGATGTCTGTAAAGTCTTTGTCATAGTAGCCGTTCAAGACAGTGTCCACGATATCCACCAAGACAACGTCTTTACCAAGACGTTCGAAAGCTTCAGCAAGTTCAACACCGATGTAACCACCACCAACTACGGCGATACGGTTCAAGTGTTTGCTGTTGTCTTTCAATTTTTCGATCACTTCTTCAGCGTTTTGGTACAATTTAACGAATTGAAGATTTTCAAGAGTTGCTTTGAATTCGCGGTTACCAGGAACGATTTCAACTCCGTTAATTGGAGGAATGATTGGTGTTGATCCAGTCGCAAAGATCAATTTTTCGTAAGATTCTTTGTGTTCTTTTCCATCAACCTCTGCAGTTACCACTTTGTTGTCATAGTCAATTGAAAGAACAGGAGAGTTCATGTAGACTTTTGCACCTTTTGCTTCCAATTTTTCTTTGTCAGAGTAGAAGAGACCTTCTGGACCATCGATTTGCTCACCGATCCAAAGTGCCATCCCGCATCCAAGGAATGAAATGTTTGAGTTTTGGTCAAAAACCACAATTTCATTTTCATTTCCAAAATTATCTAACATAGTGTTGATACAAGCTGTTCCGGCATGGTTTGCCCCTACAACAACGATTTTACTCATAGAATAAATCCTACCTTTAATTAAAATTTACTTCTTGAGTATATCATAAAAATGATATCGGTTACAAGATATTTGCTCAATATTTGTGATCTTTTCTTCAAACCTTCTGAAAGCTTCCTCTCACAGCTTTCATAAAATGTCAAATAATTTGTCTGAAAGGATTGTGAAAACGGTCTCTATTTGGTATACTGTAGGTAAGTGAAAATTGGAAAGGATAGATTTTTAGTGGACCTAAGTAGTCGATCCGAACGTCTGATGGGAACCACCATCACCGTTTCGATCTGTGACCCACAAGCGGATGAACTCCTTGCGCATTGCTTTGAACTTCTTCGCTCCTACGAACATCGCTTCAGTGCTAATGATGTAAGTTCTGAACTCATGGAAGTCAATCACCAAGCTGGTATTGCTCCTGTTCAAGTTCATCCAGATCTTTTTGAACTGATCGCATTAGGTACCTTGCATAGTCAAGCTAAAAATAGCCATTTAAACATTGCTATCGGCCCTCTTGTGCAAACCTGGCGGATCGGATTTTCAGATGCCAGACGGCCTGCACCAGAAGAAATCGAACAAGCGCTTTTAAAGATCGATCCCCAGCAGATTCAACTAGACCAAGAAAACTATACAGTCTTTTTGAAACGTCCTGGAATGAAGATCGACTTGGGAGCTTTAGCAAAAGGCTATAGCGCAGATTTAATTGCTACCTATCTGAGAGGTAAGGGTATCAAGGATGCCTTGATCGATCTTGGAGGAAATATCCTAACCGTCGGTCAACACCCTGTTAAACAGCAACCTTGGCGGATTGGTATTCAAAATCCTGTCGAAAAAAGAGGAAATCACTTACTAGTCCTCTCGGTCAAGGATAAGTCTGTTGTCACCTCTGGCATCTACGAACGTCATTTAGAAGTCGACGGCCAGTCGTTTCACCATATCTTTGATAGCGCGACAGGCTATCCGGTAGAGACAGACTTAGCCAGTATCACCATTATATCTGATCGATCCGTAGACGGGGAGATATGGACTACCCGCCTGTTCGGGGACTCTTCTACTTCTATCCTCAACACTATTGAATCACTTCCTGGTATAGAGACCTTATTGGTTTCACAATCAGGCAAGATCGCCTATACAAGTGGGCTTCAATCTTATTTATAATTCTCCTATCAGAAAGGAATTTTCCATGATAAAACTTATTGCGATTGTGGGGACTAACTCCAAACGTTCTACAAACCGTCAACTGCTTCAATACATGCAAAAACATTTTGCTGATAAGGCTGAGATCGAATTGGTCGAAATTAAAGATATCCCTGTCTTTAACAAACCAGCCGACAAACAAGTTCCTGAAGCTGTCTTGGATATTGTTGCAAAAATTGAAGAAGCTGATGGGGTCATTATTGGAACTCCAGAATACGACCACTCTATTCCAGCAGTCTTGATGAGTGCACTCGCTTGGCTCTCATACGGAGTCTTCCCATTGTTGAACAAACCGGTCATGATTACTGGGGCATCATACGGTACGTTGGGATCTTCACGCGCCCAACTCCAACTTCGCCAAATCTTAAATGCTCCTGAAATTAAAGCGAATGTCTTGCCAGATGAATTCTTGCTCTCTCATTCATTGCAAGCCTTTGATCAAAATGGAGACTTGGTGGATTTAGATGTCATTCAAAAATTAGATGCGGTCTTCAATGATTTCCGTGTGTTTGTAAAAATCACAGACAAATTGCGCAACGCCCAAGAATTACTTCGCAAAGATGCTGAAGAATTTGACTGGGAAAACTTGTAAGATAGGAGACAGAAAAGAATGAAATTTGTTGGACTTGTAGGCTCAAACTACGATCAATCATATAACCGTAAACTTTTGGAATTCATTCGCCGCCAATTTAAAATCAAATTTGAATTGGAAGTTCTTGAAATCGACGAAGTTCCAATGTTTAACCAAGATGAAAAATGGGACGAAAGTTTCCAATTGCGTCTTTTATATAACAAAATCACTCGTGCAGATGGTGTTATCATTGCCACTCCAGAGCACAACCATACGATCTCTGCTGCTCTCAAGTCTGTTCTTGAATGGCTCTCTTTCGAGGTGCATCCATTTGAAAACAAACCGGTTATGATCGTCGGTGCTTCTTACTATGATCAAGGGACTTCACGTGCGCAAGTTCACCTCCGTAAGATCCTCGATGCCCCAGGTGTCAATGCTTATACCCTTCCAGGAAATGAATTCCTTCTTGGAAAAGCCAAAGAAGCTTTTGACGAAGACGGCAATATCATTAACGAGGGAACCGTCAAATTCCTTGAAACCTGCTTGGATAATTTTATGAAATACGTTGAGGTTGTATCTAAATTGAAAAAACCAAAACCAATTGAACCAGAAGACTTGGATTGTAATCATCCAATCGCTACAACTGTTACTGAAGTCGATCCTGACGATCCAGATTGGGTAGAAAAAGTAGCTGAAATCACTGGTGCCGTTTCCGGCGATACCTATGTCAAACTCGACCACGGTATCCTAACCGTTAACCAAATTGATATGTTCTTAAAGGCTATGCCATTTGAATTGACCTATGCCGATGATAACAACCAATTCCTCTACTACAACAATGCCCATCAAGATCCTGATACCATGTTTGCCAAACGCGTGCCACCTCAATCAGGAAGCCGGATGTCAACCGTTCATGGTTCCCTACCACCAGCACGTATGAAAAACGTAGAATGGGTGATTGGTACCCTTCGTAACGGTAACCAAGACTATGTTCGGACCATTGTTCCAGGTTCTCCTGAAGGCGTGATTAACACTCACAACTACCAAGCTATGTACTATGAAGATGGTTCTTACGCTGGTATCAATGAGATTGTCTTCAACTTCAAACCATGGTTGGACTGGTACCTGCAAACAACAGGTCAACGTCTAGTTGGTGGAAGCGGTCCATTTGCTCCTGCTGGTGGACACGGTAGTGCAGATGCAACTTCTGGTGCTTCTGATGCTGGAGGACATGGTGACGGAGGGCACGGAGATGCCGATGCCACTTCTGGTGCAAGCAACTAAGAAACAATAAAAAAATGAAGCTTCGTGCTTCATTTTTTTATTGTAACTCTTTGATAATCTTCTTAGCATCGTCGTTTGAAATAGCCCCTAGCTGCACATGACCAATCTTCCCTTGGCTATCAATAAAGACTTCTGTAGGAATGGAACGTACTTGATAGTTCGCAAAGGCAGAGCCATCTGGATTATACAAGACGGGCACTGATGGATAATCTTGTTGGGCAAACCATTCGACGAACTCTTCTTCTGTTTTTTCCCCTTGCATTCCCGGTGCCATAACCGTGAGAATCTCAAAATCTCTGTCCTTTTCTTCAACCAATTTATTAAGTTCAGGCATGCTTTGGCGACAAGGACCACACCAGGTTGCCCAGAATTTCAAATATACCTTCTTCCCTCTGTAGTCTGAAAGTTTAACCGTATTCCCCTTCATATCCTTTAGCTCAAAGTCACTCGCTTCTTTTCCTACCAAGGGATGTTTACTAGCGGTTGTGTTGGTCATGGTTTGATTGCTCATATTCTTCATACCACTCTCACTCGATTGCTCCATCGAACAAGCAGACAGTAAAGCGATTGACAGGATTGAAAAACACGTATATTTGATAAATTTCATAGGTATAATACCTCCATTTGGTTTATGAAAAGATTGAAGACAAGCTATTTAATTGTCCCAAGACTAAGAGAATCCCCATAATAATGATGATGGCTCCACCGATTTTCTTCAGCAACAAGAGATGGGGTTTGAGACGATTGAAATAAGGCAATACAAGGCCTGATGCCAGTGCCAAGAGCAAGAATGGGATGGCCATCCCTAATGTATAGATAAAGAGATAGAGAGCACCCACGAGGGCATCTTGTCCATTGGATGCTGCTAATGCAAGAACCGATCCTAATACAGGGCCAATGCAAGGCGTCCAACCAAAACTAAAGCCAAGACCAAGAAGAAAGGCTGAAAACAACTCATTCTTCTGTTTGTTGGCTCCAAAATCTACTGATTTTTGCTTCTCAAGGAAATGAAAATGAAAGACTTCCATCTGATGAAGACCAAGGATAATGATCAGCGCTCCCATCACGTAGCGGAACCAGTTGGTATACATAACCTGCCCCAATAAGCCAGCTCCGAAACCTATGATAAGGAAAATAACAGAAACACCTGCGATAAAACACAAGGTCTTAACGATGCCATGCCAGCGTATCTTTTTCCCAAAAATCTGAACGGATTTTTCCTGATCACTTCCTAGCAAAACGCCAATGTAGACCGGGAGCAAAGGAAAGACACAGGGAGAGAAAAAGGAGAGAATCCCTGCCAGAAAGACAGTGAAAGAGAAAACGATTTGATTCATAAAATGCTCCGTATATTGATATGTTAGAAATAGTATAACATGCCATTCCTTAAATTAAAAATTTTTGCTACGGTTTGTATTTAAAGAAACTCTTTAGGTACTAGTTTCAAAATAAAAAAACTCTAAAGCGGGGAACTTTAGAGTTTCTAGTAAATCTTATTCTTCTTCTGCACTTTGTTTATTGGGCAAGAACAGAGCAAGGACCATACCAACGACTGCTGGTAGTAACCATGGGAGGGATTGGGCAGCAAACGGCAAGTGCTTAATGATATTTGCTAGTCCTGCAAGTTTAAAGGTACTTGCCAGAACATCTCCAATCGCAACCAAGCTAACTAGGAAAATAGTCAGCTGCATTCCTGGTTTTGATAGTTGAGTAAATTTATTTACAATCACAATCAACACAATAGTAATGGTGATTGGATAGAGGATCATTAAAACAGGCAATGAATAGGCAATAATGGCACTCAAACCAAGATTGGCAATGGAGAATCCAATCAAGGTAAAGAGAGTTGCATAGATTTTGTAAGAAATTTTAGGGAAAGTATTATGGAAGAATTCCCCTGTCGATACGATCAAACCTGCTGTTGTGGTAAAGCAAGTCACCGTCACCATACCTGCAAGGAAAATTTGAGCAGCTGGGCCAAAGATAGCCTTGGTCGCTTCTGAAAGGACATAGACCCCTTTATTGGCATCAGATGCCATTACTTTTGCTGGAATTGGGAAATGATTTCCAAGATACCCCAAGCCAATGTATAAAATACTAAAGCCAATGGCTACAACGATCCCAACGATCCAGATGGTTTTAATGTACTCTTTTTTGCTGGTGAAACCAAGTTGATTAAGAGTAGTCACTGCGATGACGCTAAAGGCTACTGAAGCAAGAGCATCCAAAGTGTTATACCCTTCAAGGAAACCTTGCCCAAAGGCAGATGCTTGGTAGGCTTCTGTTGCCACTTGAGGCGCGTGTCCGCTGTACTTGACAGCACCAAGGACAACCAGTACAACGATCAAAATTGCAAAGATCGGTGTTAAAATCCGACCAATACTATCTAAGATTTTAGAAGGATAGAGGGCAATCAAATAGGCTAAACAGAAATAAACCAAGGTGAAAATGAAGAGACCAAGTCCTCCATTGGCATTTCCTAACAAGGGAGCAATCCCAACTTCGTAGGAAACGGTAGCCGTTCTTGGAATGGCAAAAAAGGGACCAATAGAGAGGTACAAGGCTACCAGATAAACGATGGCAAACCAAGGCGCGATTTTACGCGAAATCTCGTGGATATACCCTTTAGGATTGAGTGTCCCAATAATCAAGGTGATAATCGCAATTCCTACTCCTGATAAGACAAATCCAGCAATAGCTGGCCAAAAATGGCTACCCGACTGGGCACCTAGCGCAGGTGGAAAGATCAAATTCCCTGCACCGAAGAAAATACCAAATAACAGCAAACCTGTTAAGGAACCTTTTCGTAACATGTGTTCTCCTTTACATTTTTCAATCTTTTCTAGTATAACAGCTTTTATCCGCCACGGCAATTCCTTTTTTCTGAATCTATTGATTTTCTCAATTAGCAGTTAAGGCTTTTAACAACATTGAACGATTGTGGAGTTCATAAGGACATTTTAGCCAATTGTGTTACAATTAAACTACTACTACATCTAGGAGTCATCATGTTTCTATATCTATTCTGGTTGGTTCCAGCTACCATTTTATTATTTTTCTTTATGAACGACCGCAGAAGACTTATCAATGCTTACCTCTTTTCAGTAAGCTTAGGCCTTTTCCTCCTGATTTCTGCCCTTCTACTAGTTGTTCGTACGGAGCTCTGGTTTAACCAAAAGGTTGCCATCATTATCTTTTCAGTACTTGCTATTCTTGTTTTACTCAGTATTATTTTCTCAACTGTTTTTCTTCTTTTTAACGGTCGTCAAATGATATCTTTTGAAGGCAAAAGGTTGGCTAACCTCCTCTCACTCCTATATGGGATCTTTATTATAGGCGCCTTAGCACTTCACTTCCTTCCTGATTTCCCAGGGAAAGATCTCTTGATTTACCCAACAGACTTTGCCCTCTTTTACTCGACTTTTCTTTATCTTTCTTATGTTTTATATGGGACTTTTTGCAATTACTTCCCCGTTCGTAAAGAGCCGGATGCTATTATCGTCCTTGGCTCAGGTTTGATTGGGGATAAAGTCCCACCACTTCTAGCCCAGCGTCTAACTAAAGCAAAGACTATCTATGAGCAGTTTGAGGGACGACCAAAACTAATTGTTTCTGGTGGACAAGGTGCTGATGAGTTAATCTCAGAGGCGGAAGCTATGGCAAACTACCTGATGGAACAGGGTGTACCACAGGAAGATATTTTGATTGAGGATAGTTCTCGAACGACTTTTGAGAATCTGACATTTAGTAAGGCTATTCTTGAAGATCATGGACTAGGAAAGAGTGTCCTTGTGGTGACCAATTCCTTTCACGCTCTTCGGGCTGGTGTCTTTATGAGACGATTAAAAATCCCTGGACGCAGTGTCGGTTCAAAAACAGCTTTTTATTATCTCCCATCGGCTTGGATCCGAGAAACGGTTGGGCTAGTTTCTCTCTATTGGAAATGGCATGCTGCTTTCTTAGCTTTTCTATTTCTGCCTTGGTTCTTTTCACAAATCATGAGTATCGTGAACTATTTCTTTATTTACTAACCAAAAAAAGTTCTCTGCAAATTAGCTGAGAACTTTTTTATATCATGTCTAATGATCACTAAAGCGTCTGTATTCAATACGGAAATCAAAGTAATTCTCTGCCTGCAGTTTATGGAAGATATCCCGATAAGCTTCTTCATCAAATTGATCGCCTCGATAGAGAATTTCAAAGCTAAGTCCGTCGTATTCTAAAAAGGCATTAGCGGTTTTAAATCCATTTCGCTTATAGAAATCCATCCGAGACTGACGTTGCTCTATATTGTCGCATTCTTCATCTAAACGTTCCACTTCAAGAATCATGGTCCTTTGGTAAAATTCCACCAATTTTTCAATGATTTCTTGACCATATCCGTGGCTTCTTAAATGTGGCATAATGGCAAAGAAACTGACATAAAAAGCTTTCTGATTATAGATTGAAAAAGCGAATCCGACAAATTCTTCCTCGTTATAAAAAGCAAAGAAATTGGCATCGTCATTGTCCGTATAGCGTAAAAATTCTGACAAAGGAACACGCTCTTCTTCTGGAAATGCTTCGATATTCAGTCTTTCGACCTTATCCAGATCTGGAAACGTTTCAGTGATTAATTGGCTCGTTAAGCTCATATGGCCTCCTTTTCTGACACGATTATATCAAAAAATGTAAGGGGATTCAACTACCGATACTTGTCGCTGGTTACTGAAGTTGGTATAATGGCACTATGAAAAGAATTCAGCGTGTGAACCTCATAGATGGTCCTATTTTACCCACTCTTTTAAGTTTTGCCTTTCCTATCCTTTTATCCAATATCTTCCAACAACTCTACAATACCTCGGATGTCATGATTGTAGGACGATTTTTAGGTCAAAAATCATTGGCCGCCGTTGGGGCGACCTCCGCTATTTTTGATTTGATTGTTGGATTTGCCGTCGGTGTTGGAAATGGGATGAGCATCATTATCGCGAGAAATTATGGAGCTAAAAACGATGACCAATTACGAAAATCTGTCGCAGCAACTGCTGTTATTGGCGGCATCCTCAGTCTCTTCGTGATATCTATTGGTGTTGTGGGTCTTTATCCCCTTCTCCAGTTTTTAGGGACCCCGTCAGCTATTATAGCTCAGTCCTATCTCTATATCTCCACCATTGTCAATGGTGTAGTTGTGACCTTTGCCTATAATCTTTGTGCCGGACTTCTTCGAGCGGTTGGCGATAGCTTAGCGGCACTCTACTTCTTGATTATCGCCGCCATTCTCAATATTCTTCTTGATCTTTATTTTATTACCCAACTCCATCTCGGAGTCCAATCCGCTGGGATTGCGACCATTATTGCGCAAAGTTTTTCTGCACTTCTTTGTTTCTTTTATATTCGCAAAAAAGTGCCTTTCCTCCTGCCAAATCGCAACGATTTTGTTTGGGATCAAAAGCTCTATCAGGACTTAATCAGTCAGGGATTGACCATGGGGCTCATGTCTTCCATTGTCTCTATCGGAACAGTTATCTTACAATCAGCTATCAATAAGCTTGGAATGACCATCATAAGTGCTCAAATCTCAGCTCGTCGGATCATGTCCTTTGCCCTCCTGCCAATGGCCGCGATTTCCTCTAGTATGACGACCTTTACCTCGCAAAACTTTGGTGCCAAACGCTTTCGACGCATTCAAAAAGGCGTTAAACAAGCTTGTCTCCTCTCCTTCGTTTGGTCGATCATTGTTGCCATCCTCCTCTTCTTTACAAGCCCGTTCTTAACAAGCCTCATATCTGGATCTAGCGATCCTAACTTGATCGCAAATGCCAGTCTCTATCTGCAAATCAGCTCCTGCTTCTATCCGGTCTTAGGATGCCTCTTGATTTTAGGGAATTCCCTCCAAGGTATCGGCCGAAAATTGACCCCTTTGATTTCTAGCTTTATCGAGTTAACAGGAAAAATTCTCTTTGTACTTTTCATTATCCCTCATACAGGCTATATAGGAGTCATTCTTTGTGAGCCTCTCATTTGGGTTCCAATGACCCTTCAACTTTGGTTTACCTACCACAAAGCCAGTCATCAGCTTCTTGCATCATAACATTCGACGAGTACATAATAAAATAACTTCTGCTCATTTGAACAGAAGTTATTTTTTGTCATCAGGCGTTTATTAGAATAAGCCGATCGCTGTTCCATCAGCAGCCACATCCATATTTAAAGCAGCTGGACGTTTTGGTAGACCAGGCATGGTCATTACATCCCCAGTCAAAGCGACAATAAAGCCTGCTCCCAATTTTGGAACCACTTCACGAATAGTAATTTCAAAGTTTTCCGGAGCTCCCAAGGCATTTGGATTATCGGAGAAGCTATATTGTGTTTTGGCCATACAGATTGGCAACTTATCCCAACCATTTTTCACGATTTGGGCAATTTGTGTCTTAGCTTTCTTCTCAAAGTTTACCTTGCTACCACGGTAAATCTCCGTCACAATTTTTTCAATTTTTTCTTCTACAGAAAGGTTGTTATCATACAAACGTGTGTAGTTAGCTGGACTTGTTTCAATGGTCTTAACCAGCGTTTCAGCAAGGTCAACCCCACCGTCAGCACCATTCGCCCATACGCTCGCAAGCTCAACTGGTACCTCAATTTCAGCACACAATTCTTTCAAAGCAGCAATTTCTGCTTCTGTATCGGTGATAAATTCATTGATGGCAACTACCGCAGGAATGCCAAACTTACGAATATTTTCAACGTGACGTTTTAAGTTGGCAAAACCAGCGCGAACAGCCTCTACATTTTCTTCAGTCAGAGCATCCTTGGTAACTCCACCATTCATCTTAAGGGCACGAAGTGTTGCTACGATCACTACTGCATCTGGAGAAGTAGGCAAGTTTGGAGTCTTGATATCAAGGAATTTCTCAGCACCAAGGTCTGCACCAAAGCCTGCTTCTGTAATCGTATAGTCAGCTAAATGAAGAGCTGTCGTCGTTGCTAATACAGAGTTACATCCATGGGCAATATTGGCAAATGGACCACCGTGAACAAAGGCAGGAGTTCCATAGATGGTTTGAACCAAGTTTGGCTTAATCGCATCTTTAAGGATCAAGGCAAGAGCCCCTTCTACTTCCAAATCACGGACATAAACTGGACTGCGATCATAGCGATAACCGATCACAATATTAGCCAAACGGCCCTTCAAATCTTCAATATCTGTCGCCAAGCAAAGGATGGCCATAATCTCAGAAGCAACTGTAATATCAAAACCGTCTTCACGCGGAATCCCATTCAAAGGACCACCAAGACCTACACTGACATGGCGCAAAGCACGGTCGTTCAAATCCACTACCCGTTTCCAGATAATGCGACGTTGGTCAATACCGAGCTCATTTCCTTGATGCAAATGATTGTCAATCAAAGCTGAGAGAGCATTATTAGCCGTTGTAATGGCATGCATATCCCCTGTGAAATGAAGGTTGATGTCTTCCATCGGTAGAACTTGGGCATAACCACCTCCAGCAGCACCACCTTTAATCCCCATAACCGGTCCTAAAGAAGGTTCGCGAATGGCAATCATGGTTTTTTTACCGATTTTATTCAAAGCATCTGCCAGTCCAATTGTAATGGTTGATTTCCCTTCTCCAGCAGGAGTTGGGTTGATCGCAGTGACTAAAATGAGTTTTCCTACTGGATTTTTCTCAACATCACGAATCTTATCAAAGCTCAATTTTGCCTTGTATTTTCCATACAATTCAAGATCATCGTCTACCAAACCAATTTTCTTAACAACGTCCACAATCGGTTGGAGTTCAATGCTTTGAGCAATTTCGATATCTGTTTTCATAAGGGACTCCTTTATATTTGATAGATCTATTATACCTAAAATTCGCGAAAATAACATTGTTTTTCTATGTTTTGATTTCAACGTTCGCTTTTTATGTATATTTTATGGCTTGTCATAGCCTATTTGAATAGCTTCAGAACTTTACTTACGTATCTTTTTTGTGTAAAATAAGCATATGCATATTTTAATTACATCAGGCGGGACGAGTGAAGCCATTGATAGCGTTCGTTCAATCACCAATCATTCCACTGGGAGCCTAGGGAAAATCCTTACAGAAACAGCTCTTGCAAAGGGACATCAGGTGACCTTGATCACAACACCTACCGCGCTTAAACCCGATCCTCATCCACACCTTCGACTTCTATTGATCGAGAATGTAGAGGAACTACTTACAGAAATGCAGAAAGAAGTCCCTCATCATCAGGCCTTGATTCACGCTATGGCTGTTTCAGACTATACACCTGTATACATGACAGGCCTTGAGGAGGTTGAGAAAGCTCAGGAACTCCATAATTTTCTACATCGCGAAAATCACGAAACCAAAATCTCTTCGAAAGAAGAATACCAAGTGCTCTTTCTAAAGAAAAATCCGAAGATTATCTCCCTTGTCAAAGAATGGAATCCTGCCATTCAACTGATCGGCTTTAAACTATTAGTCGACGTTTCTTCTGAAGAGTTGATCCAGGTAGCGCGTGAAAGTCTCGTTAAAAATCATGCCAGCATGATCGTTGCTAACGATCTGACCAAAATTCAGAATGGTCAGCATCAAGCCTATCTAGTGACAGACAATCACGTCCTAGAAGCTTCTACGAAAACAGAAATCGCAGAGGCTATCCTAAAACATTTACAATAAAAAGGTACATATGACACAAATTACTTTAGCTGTTACCGGTAGTATTTCCGCCTATAAAGCGGCTGATATTACCAGCCAATTAAACAAATTGGGGTTTGAAGTGAAAGTCCTCATGACACCTGCAGCCCAAAAATTTATCACCCCTTTAACCTTGCAAGTTCTTTCAAAGAATCAAGTAGGCCTTGATGTAATGATCGAAGACGATCCACAGCGGATCGAGCACATCAACATTGGAAAAGAAACAGACCTCTTTCTTGTGGCACCGGCTAGTGCCAATACGATTGCTAAACTTGCCATGGGGCTAGCAGATAATATGGTGACAAGCACAGCTCTAGCCTTGCCTCAAGGAACAAAAAAATTACTAGCCCCCGCTATGAATACAAAAATGCTGGAACACCCAGCTACCCAACGAAATCTAAAACTCTTACAAGACTATGGTTACCAGATTATCCAACCTCGTGAAGCTCTACTGGCTTGTGGAGACAAAGGTTCTGGAGCTCTAGCGTCTGTAGAAACTATTGTAGAAACTGTTAAGGAGAATTGTTTATGAGAAAATCATCTTCTATTTCACGAATTGCCATCTTTTTTGCGGTTATGATCACTATTCACTTTGTGACGTCCTTCATTCTGCAATTTGTTCCATCAGGCATTCAACCAACTTTGGTTCATATTCCTGTCGTGATCGCATCTATCATATACGGTCCTCGAACAGGAGCGATTCTAGGACTGCTGATGGGACTCTTTAGCCTCACCATGAATACACTGGTTTTAACCCCAGCAAGCTATCTCTTTAGTCCCTTTGTCCCTCACGGAAATCTCTACTCCCTTCTCATCGCTTTAGTACCGCGTATTCTCATCGGGGTAACACCTTATTTTGTCTATCGATGGTTCCACAATCGTACAGGGCTTATGGTAGCTGGGATGATCGGTTCTATGACCAATACTGTATTCGTTTTAAGCGGGATTTACTTCTTCTTTGGGAACAGTTTTGGAGGCGGAATTCAAAATTTCCTTGGCTTGATTGTGTCTACTAACTCTCTTATCGAA
This sequence comes from Streptococcus sp. 27098_8_99, assembly GCF_041431935.1. NCBI lineage: Bacteria > Bacillati > Bacillota > Bacilli > Lactobacillales > Streptococcaceae > Streptococcus > Streptococcus sp. 27098_8_99. Next base: position 155,164 of record NZ_JAPVYQ010000001.1, read on the forward strand.
GTCGTTGCGACAGTCCTCATTACCAGCGCAGTTGTTCCATCTCTTGAAAAATTAAAATAATCTTCCAAGTCAAGACAGATGCGTCTTGGCTTTTTTAATGGTTAAATGCTTATTATTTTTGAAAAGATTTACAATTATAGCTAGAATTTTCTGAAAAAATCTGCTATAATGAAAGCGATTAAATATAACGCAAAAAGGAGACGCTTGCATGACCTATCAAGAAAACTACCAAAAATGGCTCGACTTTGCTGAATTACCAGCTTACCTTCGTGATGAGTTGGTCGCAATGGATGAAAAAACAAAAGAAGATGCCTTCTATACTAACCTTGAATTCGGTACAGCTGGTATGCGTGGATTAATCGGTGCTGGTACCAACCGTATTAATATCTATGTTGTTCGCCAAGCAACTGAAGGATTGGCCCAATTGATCGAATCAAAAGGGGAAGAAGCTAAAAAACGTGGAGTTGCCATTGCTTATGACAGCCGTCACTTCTCTCCTGATTTCGCTTTTGAATCTGCTCAGGTTTTGGCTGCCCATGGTATCAAATCTTATGTATTTGAAAGCCTTCGACCAACACCTGAATTGTCATTTGCCGTTCGTCACCTCCACACATTTGCTGGGATCATGGTAACAGCTAGCCACAACCCTGCTCCATTTAATGGATACAAGGTATACGGTGAAGACGGTGGACAAATGCCACCTGCAGATGCGGATGCATTGACAGATTACATCCGTGCGATCGAAAATCCATTCACTGTTCAATTGGCTGATCTTGAAGAAAGCAAAGCTAACGGCTTGATTGAAGTTATCGGTGAAAACGTCGACGCTGAATATTTGAAAGAAGTGAAAGGCGTTAACATCAACCAAAACTTGATCAATGAATACGGTCGCGACATGAAGATTGTCTACACTCCTCTTCATGGTACAGGTGAAATGTTGGCTCGTCGTGCTCTTGCACAAGCTGGATTTGAAGCAGTTCAAGTTGTTGAAGCTCAAGCTGTTCCAGACGCTGACTTCTCAACTGTTAAATCTCCAAACCCTGAAAACCAAGCTGCTTTTGCTCTTGCTGAAGATCTTGGCCGCAAAGTAGACGCTGATGTATTGGTTGCAACTGACCCAGATGCAGACCGCCTTGGTGTTGAAATCCGCCAACCAGACGGTTCTTACCTCAACCTTTCTGGTAACCAAATCGGAGCGATCATTGCTAAATATATTCTTGAAGCTCACAAAACAGCTGGTACTCTTCCTGCCAATGCTGCTCTTTGTAAATCAATTGTATCCACTGAGTTGGTGACCAAGATTGCAAAAAGCTACGGCGCAACCATGTTTAACGTCTTGACTGGTTTCAAATTTATCGGTGAAAAAATTCATGAATTTGAAACACAACACAACCACACTTACATGCTTGGTTTTGAAGAAAGCTTCGGTTACCTCATCAAACCATTCGTACGTGACAAAGACGCTATCCAAGCCGTTCTTATCGTTGCTGAAATCGCAGCTTACTACCGCTCACGTGGTATGACTTTGGCAGATGGTATCGAAGAAATCTATAAACAATATGGTTACTTCGCAGAAAAGACTATCTCTGTTACCCTTTCAGGTGTGGATGGAGCTGCTGAAATCAAGAAAATCATGGATAAATTCCGTGGCAATGCTCCTAAACAATTCAATAACACAGACATTGCTAAGACAGAAGACTTCTTGGAACAAACAGCTACTACTGCCGACGGCGTTGAAAAATTAACAACTCCTCCAAGTAACGTATTGAAATACATCTTGGCTGATGATTCATGGTTTGCTGTTCGTCCTTCAGGTACCGAACCAAAAATCAAATTCTACATTGCTACAGTTGGTGAATCTGAAGCAGATGCTAAAGAAAAAATTGCGAATATCGAAGCAGAAATCAATGCTTTTGTAGGCTAAAACACGAGGCTGGGACAAAAGTCCTAGCCTCTCAATTATTTTTGGATTGTCGAGCAAGACGCAGTGGTTGAGTGGGCTCTACTACGCTGATTTTATCAGCTTTTACAGCCCTACTCAACTGTGCGGAGGTGGGACGACGAAATCGAATTCTAACGAATTACCGATTTCTCTCCCACTCTCTCTTTCTTTCGTAGCAAATACCAGCGATTTTATAGAAAATATGGCATACTAGACTTAGAAGAAAGCGAGGTAATCTCATGGAACAATTTTTAGAAGATATTAAAGATCTTGAAGTTACAACTGTTGCGCGTGCGCAAGAAGCGATCGATCAAAAAGAAACAGCAACCTTCTTTATCGGACGCAAGACTTGCCCTTACTGCCGGAAGTTTGCTAGTAAGTTAGCAACTGTCGTAGATGAAACAAAAGCTCATATCTACTTCATTAATAGTGAAGAACCAAGTCAACTTGATGCTTTACAAGCCTTCCGCTCAACTTACGGTATTCCAACTGTCCCTGGATTTTTACATGTTGAATCCGACGAAGTCACTGTTCGTTGCGACTCATCCATGTCTGAAGAAGAAATTAAAGCATTCGCTCATCTATAAAAAATTAGCTAGAGATCATACTCTAGCTAATTTTCGTTTTCCGTAAACGTCGTCCAAATCTTTTGCTGGGGTTTGGCAAAAGGATATTTCGAAAATTCTTCTGGTGTTAACCAAACAGTCGATTCACTTGATTCTTGCTCTCCTTCTTTTACCAGACCATATCGAATCTGAACCTGCCACTTGCGATGTGAAAAGATATGCTGAACGATAGGATACGATCTGTCCTGCCAATCAATGGCCAAGTCATAGTCCTGTTCAAAAGAAAGAATTTCTGGGTTGCTCTCTGCATCCCCTTTCCCATCCAATAGAGATAATTGGCCTAGGTTCTCAGATAGGCTTTCCACTTCGATCAAGGGGAAATGCCAGAAACCTGATAAAAGCCCCTCTCGCTCATTTTTCTCCAACAAATAGCGGCCTTGACTATCCTTGATAATAAAGGCTGTGAGATAGACAGGTACCGGTTTCTTCTTAGGAGCCTTAATGGGATAACGATCCATAGTCCCATGCTGATAGGCCGCGCTAAATTCCTTGACAGGACTCTCTTCTGGTCGTGGATTGACTGGCGATTCAATATCGGATCCCAAATCCATCAAAGCTTGATTGAAATCACCCGGACGGGCCGGATCGATCAAGATTTCCATCATAGCTTGAAAAATCTTGCGATTAGTCGGGACTCCGATATCGTAGTCGACCTCAAATAAGCGGGCTAAAACACGCATGACATTGCCATCCACTGCTGGCTCTGATAATCCAAAGGCAATACTAGCGATAGCACCGGCTGTATAAGGCCCAATCCCCTTCAGTTTAGATATTTCCTCATAACTTGATGGAAACACTCCTCCATGATTTTCCATGATCTGCTGGGCAGCTTTCTGCATATTGCGGACACGTGAGTAATACCCCAAGCCTTCCCAAGCTTTTAAGAGTTTTTCTTCAGGGGCTTGTGCCAAATCAGTGACCGTCGGAAACCAATCTAAAAAGCGCTCATAATAAGGAATCACCGTATCGACACGTGTCTGCTGGAGCATAATTTCTGAGATCCAAATTTTATAAGGATCCTGGGTCCGTCTCCAGGGGAGATCCCGTTTATGGGCATCATACCAGGCTAATAACTTTTCTCGGAAGGAAGTGATTTTTTCCTCCTCCCACATGGTAATCCCGTAATTTTTTAAATCTAACATATTCCTAGTATACCATAGAATGAGTTAGAGTTTAGAAATGATGAATTTATAAAGAAAAAGAGGCCGGGACAAAAGTCCTAGCCTCTCAATTATTTTTGGATTGTTGAGCAAGACGCAGTGGTTGAGTGGGCTCTACTACGCTGATTTCATCAGCTTTTACAGCCCTACTCAACTGTGCGGAGGTGGGACGACGAAATCGAATTCTAACGAATTACCGATCTCTGTCCCACTCTCTAAATGTATTTCTTATTGTTCCACGGCTTGAGCTGCTGTGATCAAGGTCAATTTGTAAACGTCATCTGCATTACATCCACGAGAAAGGTCGTTGACTGGTTTGTTCAACCCTTGCAAGACTGGACCTACCGCTGCAAAGCCACCAAGACGTTCAGCCATCTTGTATCCAATGTTACCTGCTTCAATACCAGGGAAGATAAAGACATTAGCTTGACCTGCCACCTTGCTTCCTGGAGCCTTCAAGGCTGCAGTTGCTGGGACAAAGGCTGCGTCAAATTGCAATTCACCATCAATTTCAAGGTCTGGACGAAGTTCATGGGCTAGCTTAGTCGCTTCGACAACTTTATCAACACTTTCACCGAAACCAGATCCTTTTGTTGAATAGCTCAACATAGCAATTTTTGGATCAATGCCAAACATCTTGGCTGTGATAGCTGAATTGATGGCAATTTCAGCTAAGCCTTCAGCATCTGGATTGATGTTGATGGCACAGTCCCCGAACAAGTAGCGTTCAGATCCACGAACCATAAGGAAAGCCCCTGAAGTCCGTTTTACATTTGGACGAGTTTTGATAATTTGCAAAGCCGGACGAACAGTTGCGGCTGTTGAGTGAATCGCACCAGATACCATTCCATCAACGATTCCCATATGTACCAACATGACACCAAAATAGTTAACGTCGTCTTTCAAGACTTGACGCGCTTCTTCTTCTGTCATTTTGCCCTTACGACGTTCTACTAGGGAAGCTACCATTTCTTCAAAACCTGGATAAGAATGAGGATCGATAACTTCATATCCATCCAGAACCCCTTCGATTTCAAGATAAATCCGAATTTTATCCGGATTACCAAGCAAGACAGGGGTTACTTCTGTCTCGTTCACAATGCGTTTTGTCGCTTGGAGGATACGAGGTTCTTCACCTTCTGGTAATACAATACGTGCATTCTTACCAACGAGGTTGGCTTTGAGATTTTCGAAAACTTCCATGAGTTTTACTCCTTTTAATAATTAATAACTTGTTTGAAGCTGTGTTAATACAGCTTGGAAATCTGGAGGCAGTGGACTTTCTATGACCAACTCTTCCTCTAGAAATGGATGATAATAGGATAGACGATGACAATGAAGGGCTTGGCGCTCAATGCCGTCTTCTAAACTGCCGCCATAGAGATCATCTCCCAAGAGCGGAAAACCAATATGGGAAAAATGAACTCGGATCTGATGGGTTCGACCTGTGTGTAACTGGATATCCACTAAGTGAATATCACCAAAAGATTGAACAACCTGGTAGCTAGTATGAGCATACTTGCCACCTTTAGCTACCTTTCGGGTGATAATTGACTCTTCATCACGCGCAATCGGAGCAATGATTTCTCCAACAGGATCAAGCTTCCCAGTTCCCTTGACCAAGGCATAATAGCGTTTCTTAATCGTTTTAGATTGCAATTGCTTATCTAATCGAGCATGAGCATAGCCATGCTTGGCAAAGAGCATAACGCCACTAGTATCCTTGTCCAAGCGAGTGACAATGTGAACCTGCTGGTTCTCGTAGCCCTGCTTCACATAGTAGCCTTTTACAAAATTGGCTAAGGTATTGGAATGAATCGCACTTGGAATAGAAGCAATGCCAAAGGGTTTGTTTAAGACCAAAAAATGATCATCTTCAAACAAAATATCCAAAGGCCGATCCATAGGTTTTAAGGTTTCAAAACCTTCTTCTGCCGGAATATCAATGACCAAGCGATCCCCAATATCCAACAAATAAACTGCATTCTCCGGACATCCATTGACAAGGATCTGACCACCACGAAACTTAATCTTGGCTAAGAGCCCCTTAGAAACCTCGTGCTTTTTCAAGAAAGTCTTGACCTTGACATGCTCATCGACAATGAATTCAAATCTCATTCTCTATCATCTCCGATAAAGGCATCCTTGACCCGATTCCAGAAGCTGGTGTGACTGGAGCTTGCCACAAAATTGATCTTATGGTTGTCAATCTGGTATTCTACCTTTGCAATATTGCGGTAAGAATAGGTTGAATTGTCAACAGAGATAATGTGAAAGCCAGGTCTCGTCGGTGTAATCTCGATCTTATCCTTTTTAGGGACAATGACAGAAGAACCCAAGGTACGATAAACACGGTTGTTGAGACTGGCGATTTCAGCAATCTGCAGCGCCTCAATAGTTGGGTGAAGGACTGCTCCTCCCAAGGATTTGTTGTATGCCGTACTTCCTGTCGGAGTCGAAACAGTAATGCCGTCTCCTCTGAAGCGCTCAAAATCCACTCCATTAATCGTAAGATCGGCAACCATGGTCCGGTCGCTTCTCTTAATCGTCGCTTCGTTCAAAGCTCTCATGGTACGGGTTTCCCCATTTTCGAAAGTAATCTTGACATTCAAAATAGGGTAAGAAACCTTAGCTCCTGTATCATATTTTAAATTTTCAACCAGCTTATCGATTTCACTGTCTAAGTAATCTGTATAGAATCCTAAGTGTCCGGTATGGACGCCAACAAATCGCACCCGATCCAACTGGTGTTCATACTTGTGAAAGGCCGATAGCAACATTCCATCGCCACCAATTGAAATCACAATATCCGGGTGCTTCTCCGTCAAAATAAAATTATTTTTCCGAAGCTTGTAGCGCAACTGCTGAAAAACCTCTTCACTTTGACGCTTGCGATTGCGAATAATGGATACTTTTTTACCTGTAGTCTTCATCTGTGTCATCACTATTTCCAACGCCATCATTTAACTTACGATGAAGTGGATCAAACAGGGCTTGAGCCTCCTGAATCGCATCCCGAATTGCCCCCATCTCTTCATCCAAAAGATAGGCCAGGTTTGCTGTCGTCTCTAAGCGTTTTTTGATCTCGTCTGGAAAGTCTCCTTTATATTTATAATTGAGCGAGTGTTCAATGGTTGCCCAAAAATTCATGGACAAGGTCCGAATTTGAATCTCTGCTAAGATCGTTTCATTTCCATCAATGGTATCAACCGGGTACTCGACCACGACGTGGTAACTCCGGTAGCCACTTGATTTCTTGTGGCGGATGTAGTCTCGCTCTTGGACCACGCGCATATCCTGCCGTTGTCTCAGAACCTCTAGGATCTCATCCACATCATCCACAAACTGGACCATGATGCGAAGACCAGCAATATCTTGCATATCCTGAGCCAGATTTTCTTCAGAAATATTTCTTCGGATCATCTTTTCGCGAATGCTCTCAATCGGCTTGACCCGTCCTGTGACAAACTCAATTGGAGAATGCTTTTGTTGCTTACGATATTGCTTACGAATCCCACGCAGTTTGATTTTTAATTCCCCAACTGCTTGGATATATGGATCTAAGAAGTTTTCCCAATCAATTGCCATCCTACCACCTTGTAATCTGAACCATTTTTGTATACAATAAACACATCTCTTATTATATCATGAATCGCTTTTGAAAAAAAGCAAAGGACTACAAAATGAACCATTTAGAAATTGAATACAAAACCTTGCTAGATAAGGAGGAATACCAATCCCTCCTTCCACTTTTTGCTGATACAGAATTGGTTGTCCAAACCAATCACTATATCGATACACACGACCAGCTCATCCGTAAGGAAAAAATGGCCTTGCGGGTGCGTACTTTCACAGATCAAGCTGAGTTGACTCTCAAAGTCCCTGAGGCAGTTGGCCATTTCGAGTACAATCAAAACCTCAGCCCCGAAGAATCCGAGGCGATCCTTCAACACCAACAGTTTCCTGACGGAGAAATCAAAAACCTCTTAATCTCTAAAGAAATCTCTGTTGAGCAACTCGCTGTCTGGGGAAGCCTTACAACAGAACGATTCGAAAAAGAAACAGCTGCAGGATTGGTGGCACTAGACCACAGTCTCTATCTAGACACTGAAGATTATGAATTAGAAATCGAGGTCGAAACCGCTGAGCAGGAAGAAAATTTCCATCAGTTCATCAAAGAGCATGGAATCGTCTACAAAGCTGCAAAAAATAAAATCACAAGATTGGCGGAAAGATTGTAAAATAGCTGAAATTATCGCAAATTTTTGCTAAAATAGTGCTAAGATCAAAAATCTAAATGAGGTTGGAATCACATGTCAGATAAAAAAAATATGAAGCTCTTCTCTCTCAATTCAAATCCAGAGATTGCGCAAAAAATCGCGGATCATGCTGGGGTTCCACTTGGGAAAATTTCATCCCGTCAATTCTCAGATGGTGAAATCCAAGTCAATATTGAGGAAAGTGTTCGTGGATATGATATTTATATCATTCAATCAACCAGTTTCCCTGTCAACAATCACTTGATGGAACTCTTAATTATGGTGGATGCTTGCCAACGGGCCAGCGCAAATACTGTCAATGTGGTCATGCCTTACTTCGGTTATGCTCGCCAAGACCGGACTGCTGCTCCTCGCGAACCAATTACTGCTAAGCTTGTCGCAAATATGTTGGTCAAAGCTGGGGTGGATCGTGTCGTCACTCTGGATCTCCATGCAGTGCAAGTCCAAGGTTTCTTCGATATTGCCGTGGATAACCTCTTTACCGTTCCACTTTTTGCAGAACACTACATCAACAAAGGTCTAACTGGTCCTGATGTCGTAGTCGTCAGCCCTAAAAACTCTGGTGTCAAACGAGCTCGCAGTTTAGCAGAATATCTTGATGCACCGATTGCGATCATTGATTACGAGCAAGATGATGCGAACCGTGATTATGGCTATATTATCGGGGATGTCAAAGACAAGAAAGCGATCTTGATTGACGATATCCTCAATACTGGTAAGACATTCTCAGAAGCTGCGAAAATCGTCGAACGCGAAGGTGCTACTGAAATTTATGCTGTATCAAGCCATGGTTTATTTGTAAAAGGTGCTGTCGAGTTATTAGACCAAGCTCCGATCAAAGAAATCTTAGTAACCGATTCTGTTGCTCCAAACGGACCAACTCCTAAAAATATTAACTATCTGACAGCTAGCGAACTGATCGCTGAAGCTATTGTTCGCATTCAAGAAAGAAAACCTGTTAGTCCTCTATTTGCCTACCATAAGAAATAAGGTCTTAATGTGATATATTTTGATAATGCCGCAACAACTCCCCTTCTACCTGAAGTCATTGATAAAATGTCTGAAACTATGAAGACCACTTTTGGAAATCCATCGAGCCTTCATGCTCATGGACGGATGGCTAGTAAACTCCTTCGAGAGTCTCGCGAGCAGATTGCTCAGTCTCTCCATACTCTTCCAAATCGTATTTTCTTCACTTCAGGTGGATCAGAAAGTAATAATACCGTTATAAAAGGCTACTGCTTGAAACACCAAGCAGATGGCAAACACATCATTACGACCGCTTTGGAACACCATGCGGTTCTCGAACCCATCGAATATCTTGTAGAACGTTTCGGATTTGAAGTGACGATCGTCCAACCAAGAGATGGACGCATTCAGGCTAGTGATATCAAGGCGGCTCTTAGACCGGATACCATTCTTGTCTCTACCATGTTTGCCAATAACGAGACAGGCGATCTTCTACCGATTAAAGAAATCGGAGAACTCTTAAAAGATCATCCAGCTGCCTTTCACGTTGATGCGGTCCAAGCAATCGGAAAGGTCCCTGTCTATCCCGAAGAGTTGGGAATTGATTTTCTCAGTGCTTCTGCCCACAAATTCCACGGACCAAAGGGAGTCGGCTTCCTTTATGCAGCCGTCCCAGATTTTGATAATCTCATCCATGGTGGGGATCAGGAAAGTAAGATGAGAGCCAGCACGGAAAATCTCATTTCTATTGTCGGGATGGCAACCGCGCTTCAGCAAGCTACACTTCATCAAGAAGAAAATTTCAACCAGGTTCAAAAACTCGGCCAAGAGCTAGTCAATGGTTTAGCAGCCTACGACTACTACGTAAATGCGAATGACGACCATCTTCCATTTGTTTGGAACCTTGGCTTTCCGGGTGTCCAAAATAACGTTTTACTGATGCGACTCGATCTTGCTGGAATTTCTGTCTCTACAGGTTCTGCTTGTACCGCTGGTACAGTTCAACCCAGCCATGTCCTTGAGGCGCTATATGGAAAAGATAGCTCACGCCTAAAAGAATCCCTTCGAATTAGTTTTTCAGAACTCAATACCGTAGAGGAGGTTCAAGACTTCCTCTCAAAACTTAAAGAAATTTTATCATAGGAGGACAATATGGCTTTTGAAACAAGTGTTTCATTGAAAGACTGCAAATATACCTATAGTCTACACCCAAATGTTAAAAAATATACCTTACGTGACAATACATTCGCTGTTACAAAAGTTGGAAATTACGAGTTAAATCGTTTGCTCGAAGCCGTTCCAAATAGTGGCGAAGGCTTCCTACTTAAAATCATTTTCAATAAAGATTTGACAGGTTTTAAGATCAATATTACAGACAAGTCTGGGCTTCGCCTGGTTAATATCTTTAAAAATCCAGAAAATAACATTATCCAACAAAAATTCTATTTCCTAATGGATAGTCTTGTCGAAAGAGAAATTTTCAACAAAACAGAGGCCTAATATGGTAACCCTAACTTATATCGATGCTTATCAAGTAGAACGAACGACTACTTATCCTGACCTTGCAGCCTGTATCCTAGCTTTTTCAGGCTGTGTAACCTTGCCTGACTCTTACTCAATCGTATCCATTGAATACAAGGGGGAAAAACTCCCCTATACAGGACGAGTCGATGGACTCTATGCTTTTTTGAAAAAGGTAGAACAAGCTGAAAACTAAGCTGATGCTGATGGAACTCTCCCATCGTCATCAGCTTTTTCTTTAGATAAAAATATTTTTGAAAAAACACTCTAGATAGTTGATTTTTTCACAATCTTCCTATACAATAAGTGGGAAAGGTTGTGATATTGTGAAACATGATAAAAATACTCCAATTCCACGCGCAACAGCAAAACGCTTATCGCTCTACTACCGAATTTTTAAACGCTTTAACTCTGAAAAAATAGAGCGCGCAAATTCCAAGCAAATTGCTGATGCAATTGGGATTGACTCTGCTACCGTTCGCCGAGATTTTTCTTATTTTGGTGAATTAGGAAGACGGGGATTTGGTTATGACGTAAAAAAACTGATGAACTTCTTTGCCGATCTCTTAAATGACAATGCCATTACCAATGTCGCTATTGTGGGGATCGGAAATATGGGAAGTGCGCTCCTCAACTATCGCTTCCATGAACGCAATAAGATGAAAATTGTCATGGCTTTTGATGTAGATGATCATGAACTGATTAATACCAAAAGTAAGGATGGGATCCCCATTTATGGGATTTCTACGATCAAAGAGAATCTCAAAAAAGAAGGCATTCAAACAGCAATTTTAACTGTCCCAAGTATTAAAGCGCAGGAAGTTGCTAGTCTTTTAGTAGATGCCGGTGTCAAAGGAATTCTAAGCTTTTCTCCGGTCCATCTGACAGTTCCTAAAGACGTTGTTGTCCAATATGTCGATCTCACTAGTGAATTGCAAACACTCCTTTATTTCATGCGAAAAAACGAAGAATAAAGATTTATACATTAACAAGAAAAGAGGCTGGGATAAAAATCCTAGCCTCTCAATTATTTTTGGATTGTCGAGCAAGACGCAGTGGTTGAGTGGGCTCTACCATGCTGATTTCATCAGCTTTTACAGCCCTACTCAACTGTGCGGAGGTGGGACGACGAAATCGAATTCTAACGAATTACCGATTTCTGTCCCACTCTCTATTTTATACCAAATAATCGGTTTCTTCACGGTAACTATAATAGTTTTCTTCAGATACAATCAAGTGATCTAATAGGGTTAAGCCCATCACTTCACAGGCCTCTAAAACTCGTTGCGTTACTTCATCATCATTTTTACTCGGAAATACGGCACCAGATGGATGATTGTGAGCCAAGATGATAGAGGTTGCCATGTGCTTCAGTGCATAATGCAGGATTTCACGTGGCTCCGCAATACTTCGATTCACGGTTCCAATAAAAATGGTCTGCTGATGAATAATTTCATTCTGCGTATTTAAATAGAGGGCAACCAGGTGCTCCTGTTTCTTATGGCCGATTTCCTGTTGAATTTTATGGGCCAATTTCTGGCTGCTCATGATCTGTTCAGAACTCATCAATTCGTCTTTATGAATCCTTCGTCCAAACTCAATCACAGCCTGAAGTTCGATGGCCTTCACCCGGCCAATGCCAGAGATTTCCTGTAGCTCCTCTAGGGTTAATTGACTTAACTCCTTTAAACTATTAACTGAGCTCAAAAGACCTTGTGCAATCTCATAAACGCTTTTTTGCTTATTGCCTGTCCGTAAGAGAATGGATAACAATTCTTGGTGACTCAGCTTATCCACTCCTTCAGAGACCAAACGTTCTCTAGGAAGTAAAGATGGTTCAATAAATGATATGTCGTACATAATTTCCTCCTCACTTATTAATTCGTAATAAATGAAAAAAACGACAACCTTTCATTATTTACAGGCGATTTCTTGTTTCAAGTCATCTAACACTAAGACTTCATCTTTATTAAAGCGGATCTGGTAACCTGTTTGAACTTGTTCAAGCTCTTTTAAAAACTGTTGAATTTCACAGCGAATCAAGTACTCCTGGCTCTGAGGAATGGCCTCTAAAGCTTGGTAGACCTGCTCTACTTCGTAGATTCCTTTCGTAATTAAACCATTTCGTGGAAAATCGTTTACTAAGAGATTATAGAAATGATGCAAGAGATGATAAATTCGCTCTTTCGTCACTATTCTACCTCCTTATCATACCCTTTCTCCTCTATTATATACTGATTTTCCCTCGATATTATGACAAATTCCTTACATAATATTACCAATCTCTTACAATTTTACAAGAATTTCTCCTAGCTTCCCACATAGAAAAAAGCCCTGGCATCTCTGCCATGGGCTTTATTTTCTTAAAGTTGCATTTGATTATAAGACTTGCTGAATGAATCCAGGATGTCTTTTGGAGCCTTGTCATAGTCAACAGAGGTTTCCAAATTTCCTTTTACAATCGTACGGTAAGTCGCTGCAGCATCCTCACAGGTCACTAAAGTGATCTCATTGACACCTTCACGATCTTGAATAACATCTACACGGTCCGGAGTCACTGTCTCAACAGACGAGATGACATAAGTATAGATTTTTTCTTTGTCCGTGATGTAGATCTTCATTCCTGCCTTGGCTTTCTCTAACGGTGAGAATAACATGGCATTTGCTCCAGTTAGGCCAAATACATGGTGACTAGCTAGAGAATAATTGCCTTGCCCCATGACTTGGTTTTCCTTCATGGTCCCTGCTCCGTAGTAGAGGGCTACATTTTCAAGCCCCTTAAAGATCGGAAGGTTCATGTTTAATTCAGGAATCGAAATCCCCCCAATTACTGGTAGCTTTTGAGCTTGCCATTGGGCATTGATGACGGCTTCCGTCGAGAGTGACTGGACATGTTGGAAATCAAAGCTCGTCTTCACTTCTTTATTCTTATCAATGGTTTTTTTATCGACCTTACTAACCTGGTATTGGTTGGTATGCCAAACCATAATCATGTTTCGGATCGGAGCATTGAAAATCAAGAGAAGCGAGAGAATAATCAAAAGTGTTGCAAAGATGTTGATAAGAGTATTGCGTAAACTCTTTTTCTTTTTTCTTTTGCGTGACATGCTGTCCCCTTATCTATTCGTTTTCTTCCACTACTTCTTCATCTTTTTCTTCGGGTTGGACTGTTGTAAAGGTCACAATTTTCGCATCCTGATCCAGTCTCATGACTTTCACACCCTGTGTTGAACGACCCGTTTGAGAGATATTACCAACACTTGTACGGATCATGACTCCGGTATCGGTAATGATCATCAGATCTTCATCTCCTTTAACGGTTAAAAGACCAGCTAAGGGACCATTTTTCTCTGTGATATTGGCTGTCTTGATTCCTTTACCGCCACGGCCTTTGGTTGGGTATTCGCTAGCCATTGTACGCTTACCATACCCTTTTTCACTGATAATCAATACTTCATCTTGATCCGTAACGACACTAGCACCTACAACCTTGTCTCCTTCACGGAGATTCACACCACGTACACCTGTGGCAGAACGTCCCATATTCCGGACTACAGCCTCATTAAAGCGGACAGAATAACCATACTTGGTACCGATAATGACATCAGTATTACCGTCTGTAAGGAAGACATTGATCAATTCATCCTCATCACGCAGATTCAGAGCTTTGAGACCGTTCTGACGAATATTCGAAAATTCAGCTACATTAGTCCGCTTGACCAAACCTTGTCGCGTCGTAAAGAAGAGATAAGCTTCGTCACTGCGGTCTTGCTCCACATTGATAATGGTTTGAATCGATTCACCTTCGTCCAATTTTAGGAGGTTGACAATTGGCAATCCTTTAGCTGTCCGGCCATATTCGGGAATCTCATAACCTTTCAAACGATAAACCCGCCCCTTATTCGTAAAGAAGAGCAAATGATCATGGGTGCTCGTAGATACGAGTTCGCGAACAAAGTCATCGTCTTTCACACCGGTTCCTTGGACACCACGTCCACCACGTTTTTGTGCAGTAAATTCAGCTTGGTCCAAGCGTTTGATGTATCCTTTATTAGAAAGGGTGATTAAGACATCTGTTTCTTCAATCAAGTCCTCATCTTCAAGAGAAAGAACTTCCCCTACCATCAACTCAGTTCGACGAGCATCGCCAAACTTGCGTTTGACTTCTTCTAATTCTTCCTTGATAATAGTCGCCACACGCTCTGGTTTAGCCAAAATATCAGCCAAATCAGCAATCAAGGCAACCAAGTCGTCATATTCACTCTGGATCTTGTCTCGTTCCAAACCTGTCAAACGACGAAGACGCATGTCCAAAATGGCTTGACTTTGACGTTCAGAGAGCTTGAACTTCGACATCAACTCAGCTTGTGCTTCAGCGTCTGTCTGGCTATTGCGGATGATTCGGATTACTTCATCAATGTGATCCAAAGCAATAAGCAAGCCTTCTAAAATATGGGCACGAGCTTCAGCTTTTTCTTTATCAAAGATGGTCCGGCGAGTCACCACTTCTGTTTGGTGCTCGATATACGCACCTAAAATTTGACGAAGAGAAAGGATCTTTGGAACACCGTTTTGAATCGCCAACATATTGAAGCCAAAGTTAGTTTGCATTTGCGTCATCTTAAAGAGGTTGTTCAAAATGACATTAGCCGAAGCATCCCTACGGACCTCGATCACAAATCGAACCCCTTCACGGTTAGACTCATCACGTACAGCTGTAATCCCTTCGATCCGTTTTTCTTGCACCAAGCGAACGATATGTTCGTGAACCTTGGTTTTGTTGACCATATAAGGGAACTCGGTAACGACAATCCGCTCACGACCACTCTTGGTCACTTCAATCTCTGTACGAGAGCGAAGGACGATCGACCCTTTTCCTGTTTCATAGGCTTTATGGATACCTGATTTCCCCATAAAGAGAGCACCTGTCGGAAAATCTGGACCTGGAAGAACTTCCATAAGTTCACGGGTCGTTACATCAGGATTATCCATCATCAATTTTACTGCATCAATGGTTTCTCCCAAATTGTGAGGAGGAATATTTGTGGCCATCCCAACAGCAATCCCAGTAGCACCATTGACCAAAAGGTTAGGGAAACGTGCAGGTAAGACCAAAGGTTCGCGCTCGCTGGCATCATAGTTATCAGTGAAATCAACTGTATTTTTGTTGATATCCCGTAACATTTCAAGAGCGATCTTACTCATACGGGCTTCGGTATACCGTTGTGCAGCGGCACCATCACCGTCCATGGAACCAAAGTTTCCATGACCGTCCACTAACATGTAGCGATAACTCCACCATTGCGCCATCCGAACCATGGCTTCATAAATAGAGGAATCCCCGTGTGGGTGGTATTTACCCATAACATCCCCTGTAATACGGGCTGACTTCTTATGTGGTTTATCTGGTGTAACACCTAATTCATTCATTCCGTACAAAATACGACGGTGAACAGGTTTCAAACCATCCCGAACATCAGGGAGGGCACGAGCAACGATAACACTCATGGCATAATCGATAAAACTCGTCTTCATTTCTGATGTTAAATTCACATCAATTAGATTCTTATCCTGCATTCAAAAAATGCCTCTCTTTACTTAATTCACCATACTATTATAACACATTTTAGCCTATTTTTCTTCTTAGGAACACAAACGTAAAAACGTTTACATCAAGGATTCATACTGTTTCAGATGACAAAGACTTTCAAAAGTGGTAGAATGAAATCGTATGAGAATCTATCTCAAAAAAAAATGAAGGAGACGTTTAGACTCATGGATTTGACTAAACAACACAAAAAAGTTATCCTTGTCGGTGACGGTGCCGTAGGTTCATCTTATGCATTTGCACTTGTCAACCAAGGAATTGCACAAGAGCTTGGAATTATCGAAATTCCTCAATTGCACGAAAAAGCTGTCGGAGATGCGCTTGACCTTAGCCACGCCCTTGCCTTCACTTCACCTAAGAAGATCTATGCGGCTGAGTACGCTGACTGTGCGGATGCTGACCTTGTTGTAATTACTGCAGGTGCTCCTCAAAAACCAGGTGAAACTCGCCTTGATCTTGTTGGTAAAAACCTTGCCATTAACAAGTCAATCGTAACACAAGTTATTGAATCAGGATTTAACGGTATCTTCCTTGTAGCTGCTAACCCAGTTGACGTTTTGACATACTCTACATGGAAATTCTCAGGATTCCCTAAAGAACGCGTTATCGGTTCTGGTACTTCTCTTGACTCAGCTCGTTTCCGTCAAGCTTTGGCTGAAAAATTGGATGTGGATGCTCGTTCAGTACACGCCTACATCATGGGTGAACACGGTGACTCAGAATTCGCTGTATGGTCACACGCTAATATCGCTGGTGTAAACCTTGAAGAATTCCTTAAAGACACTCAAAACGTTCAAGAAACTGAATTGATCGAATTGTTCGAAGGTGTTCGTGACGCTGCATACACTATCATCAACAAAAAAGGTGCTACATACTACGGTATCGCTGTTGCCCTTGCTCGTATCACTAAAGCAATCCTTGATGATGAAAATGCAGTACTTCCACTTTCTGTATTCCAAGAAGGTCAATATGGTGTTAGCAACGTTTTTATAGGTCAACCTGCCATCGTAGGTGCACACGGTATTGTTCGTCCAGTGAACATCCCATTGAACGATGCGGAACAACAAAAAATGAAAGCTTCTGCTGATGAATTGCAAGCAATCATCGATGAAGCATGGAAAAACCCTGAATTCCAAGAAGCATCTATCAACTAATTCAATTAGAAAAGACTCTCAAATTTGAGAGTCTTTTTTGAGCTATGAACATAAGATAAAAAGGCTGAGAGACTTCTCAACCTATTCTTCTCTCCACCCTGAGGGAATCGAACCCCCATCTCAAGAACCGGAATCTTACGTGATATCCATTACACTAAGGGTGGCAACTGTTATAGTATATCAAATTTTCAAAAATTTTACAAGTAAAAAAGAGAGTGGGACAGAAATCAGTAATTCGTTAGAATTCGATTTCGTCGTCCCACCTCCGCACAGTTGAGTAGGGCTGTAAAAGCTGATGAAATAAGGGTAGTAGAGGCCACTCAACCACTGCGTCTTGCTCGACAATCCAAAAATAATTGAGAGGCTAGGACTTTTGTCCCAGCCTCTTTTGAATATTACAATTCGATATCGCCAAACAAGTCAGCCATTGAGAATCCAGTTTGAGTTTCTGGAAGATCAAAGTCGCGTTTTTCTTGTTTTGGACGACGTGGGCGAGATTGACGTTTTTCTTGTTTTTCGCCTTCTTCCTGAGCTGGACGTTCTTCAAGAGCTTTGATAGAAAGTGATACACGTTCATCTGCAGCATTTACTTCAAGAACTTTAACAGTTACTTCTTGTCCAACTTTAAGAACATCTTTTGGATTTTCAACACGTTTGTGTGAAATTTGTGAGATGTGTACAAGTCCGTCGATACCTGGCAATACTTCAACGAATGCACCGAAGTCAGTCAAACGTTTAACAGTTCCTTCGATAACATCACCAGCAGCCAATTTTTGTTCAACGCCATCCCAAGGTCCAGGTGTTGTAGCTTTCAATGAAAGTGATACACGACCTTCTTCTTCGTTCAAGTCAAGAACTTTCACTTGGATTTCTTCACCAACAGTTACAACTGATTTAGGTGATACGTTGCGTTCGTGTGACAATTCTGTCAAGTGAACCAATCCATCAACACCACCAAGGTCGATGAAAGCACCGAAGCTTGTGATACGTGCAACTTTACCAGTTACGACATCACCAACGTTCAATTTACCAAATACTTCTGCGCGTGCTGCAGCTGATTCAGCTTCAACAACTTCACGACGTGAAAGGATAAAGCGGTTTTCTTTTGGATCTACTTCTTTGATTTTAGCATCAAATTCTTGACCTACGAAACGTTCAGTGTTACGTACAAAACGAGTATCAAGCATTGAAGCTGGAATAAATCCACGAAGTCCTTCAAATTCTACTGAAAGTCCGCCTTTAACAGCGCGAGTTCCTTTAACAGTAACAACTTCTTCTTCACGTCCGACCAATTTGTCCCATGCTTTGCGAGCTTCCAAACGTTTTTTAGATACAAGGTAAGTTACTGTATCAGTATCTTTACCAACTACTTGACGAAGAACAAGCAATTCAAGTGTTTCACCTGGTTTTACCAAGTCGTTGATGTCAGCATCACGATCGTTTGTCAATTCGCGAAGAGTCAAGACACCTTCGACACCAGTTCCAGAGATTGCAACGTTAGCTTGGTTCGCGTCAACTGTCAATACTTCAGCAGTAACAACGTCACCTGGTTCAACTTGGCTAACACTGTTTAGCAAATCTTCAAATTCATTCATCTAAAAAATCCTCCAACAATCAAGTTTTCTAAAACTTGACATACTTATAATTATTTTTCCTAAGCAAGCACTCGCAATGAGATCAACTACAATCTTTAACGACTCATCCTATAAAGAAATAAAATACCTGGATAGATATTTTATCACTTATCTGATATTACCTAAGAACTGGGGTAGCTGGATTCGAACCAACGCATGAGGGAGTCAAAGTCCCTTGCCTTACCGCTTGGCTATACCCCAAAAAGAGCGCTGACATTAGTCACTTTATCATCGTCACAATGAACGCTAATGGAGAGAGAGGGATTCGAACCCCCGAACCCGAAGGAGCGGATTTACAGTCCGCCGCGTTTAGCCTCTTCGCTATCTCTCCATATAAATCAACAGGATCTATTATACCATTGATTTACTATGATTGCAAGCCCTTATTTATTCAAATTATAATTTTCTATTAAAATTTCAACGGCTTTTTCAAGTTTTTTGTAAAGAGAATCCACATTTCCATTTTTGATGATGGCAAATTGACCAGCCATGTCTGCAATTTCACCAATCGTTTTCTTTCCAATGGACAAAGTGAAACCATCAAAAGTGTCTTTTCCGACGGTTACTTTACTATCAACGATTTGAATCTCAATTTTCTTATCTTTTTTACTCATTTCAACCCTCTTTTCACTTTTTCTATTTTACAAAAATTCTCTTGATGACGCAAGAGAAAAGGGAGTGGGCAGAAAGAATTTAGTTAGAAATTCCTTCTTTTTCCCACCCCCGAAAAGGTCATTCGGCACTCTTTTGAGCCTAAAAGCGAATGAAGAGAAACTTTAGCTACTACGTCCTTCGTTAAGACTTGTTCTCATTGAAGCCTGGACACTTTTGTCTCAGATGTTTTCGGTTTAATCGACTTTGACAATCCATCCTTCTGGCGCTTCGACATCACCAAATTGGATACCAGTCAACTCGTCATAGAGTTTCCGTGTGACAGGACCTACTTCTGTTTCGGAATAGAAGACATGGAAGTCATCACCGTGTTGAACGCCTCCGATTGGAGAGATGACAGCTGCGGTACCACAAGCTCCTGCTTCTACAAAGCGATCCAAGTCATTGATAAAGACATCCCCTTCAATTGGTGTCATACCAAGACGGTGTTCTGCCAAGTAAAGTAAAGAATACTTGGTGATAGATGGCAAGATAGAAGGACTCAATGGCGTCACAAATTCGTTATTAGCAGTGATTCCAAAGAAGTTTGCAGAACCAACTTCTTCAATTTTGGTGTGCGTCGCTGGATCGAGGTAAATCACGTCAGAGAAGTTACGATCATGCGCAATCTTACCTGGCAACATACTAGCTGCGTAGTTCCCTCCAACTTTTGCAGCCCCTGTACCATGTGGTGCAGCACGGTCATACTCGTCTTGAATCAAGAAGTTCGTTGGAACCAAACCACCTTTAAAGTAGTTACCGACAGGCATGGCAAAGATGGTAAAGATATACTCATCTGCTGGATGCACACCAATAATATCACCGACCCCAATCAAAAGTGGACGAAGGTAAAGGGTAGCTCCAGTACCATATGGTGGAACATACTCTTCATTAGCTTTCACCACTGCCTTACAAGCATCCACAAACATGTCAACAGGTACTTGAGGCATCAGCAAACGATCTGCTGTGCGTTGCAAACGTTTGGCGTTTTGATCTGGACGGAACAATTGGATACTTCCGTCTTTTGTACGGTAGGCTTTTAACCCTTCAAAGGCTTGCTGACCGTAATGCAAACTTGGAGAGGATTCGGACAAATGCAAGGTCGCATCTTCTGTCAATTCCCCTTTTTCCCAAGCTCCATTGCGATAATGTGCCAAATAGCGATAAGGTAATTTCATATATGAAAAGCCAAGGTTTTCCCAATCAAGTGATACTGTCATGATAGTGCTCCTTTTAATTTTTTCTATTCCTTGTCGATCTGATGCAGGTCGATTCAGTTTCTCAATCTATGTACACTATTGTACACCATTTCATGAGAATTTCAAGCGAAATTTTCAATTTTCAGAAAATTTATTTTCAAAGAAAGTCAGTCCTAGAATGGACCGACGCTTTCTTTTATTTGATAGTAGCTGAAAAAACTTCTTGATCTGAAATGGTATCGTTGACAAAGGATCCATTGCTTGTTTTTTCAGAAATGCTTAATTGTGTCAAATCAACTTCTGTCACCTGACCTGTTGTGGAAGTGATCTGAAGAATTTGATCTTGTACTGCCACTTCTTCTTGGCTCGTAAAGAGATCAAAATCTCCCTGGTCAGTGAAGACTGGACCTGCCTTGAAGACGCGGTGTGGTTTATTTTTCAACTCACGCAAGACCTGTAGTCCCCGTTTAGCCCGACTGGTCACAGGAATATCGTCTTGTAACATCCGTTTGAGACTGCCTCGCTGGGTCAGAATGTACATGCTTGGAGTCGTCGACTTAAAGGCTGCAGCAACTTGATCTCCGTCTTTGAGGTTAATGGCTTTGACCCCTGCTGCTTTGGCTCCTACGACAGGGACCTCCTCAATATTGAAGCGCAACCCATACCCATTTTTAGTAATAATCATGATGTCTTCAAGGACAACTGGCGCAACTGCTACGATACGGTCGTCTTGGTCTTTTAGCTTAGCATACTTAGTCGATTTAGAACGATAAGTCCGCCATGGGCTCAATTCCTTGCGTTCAAAGCGCTTGATTTGTCCTTGTTGAGTTGCCGCAAAGTAGGTCACGCCCTCAAACTGATCCACAATCTCCGCAAAGAGAATTTCTTCCTCTTGCTCGAAATTGGTCAAGGTCTGACTGAGGTGCTCGCCGATATCCTTCCACTTGGTATCTGTCAATTCATGAATTGGTCGATAAATGGCATTCCCCAAGTTGGTAAAGAGTAAGAGATGCTGAGTGGTCTTAGCAGGCTCTACAAAAATCAACTCGTCATCGTCTCGCTTACCGACTTCTTCCAGTGTCGACGCATTGAAAGAACGAGGCGAGGTCCGTTTGATATATCCAGCACGGGTTACGCTGACGAAGGTTTCCTCTTCAACAATGAGACTGGCTGTATCAATCTCGATCGTTTTAGCCGTGTCTTGCAATTCACTGCGACGAGGATTACCAAAAAGCTTCTTGACTTCACGCAACTCCTTCTTCATGAGATTGAACATGGTCCGTTCATCCCCAATGATGGCTGCCAAGGTCACGATTTGCTCCTTGAGACTGGCATGCTCTTCTTCCAAGGTCACGATATCCGTATTGGTCAAGCGGTACAATTGCAAGGTAACAATAGCTTCTGCTTGTTCTTCCGTGAAATCGTAGCTGACCTTGAGGTTTTCCTTGGCATCTGCCTTGTTATCAGAAGCGCGGATCAAGGCGATGACCTCATCGAGAATGGAAATGACGCGGATCAAGCCCTCTACGATGTGGAGCCGTCGTTCTGCCTTTTCCTTATCAAAGCGCGAGCGAGCGACAATGATATCCCGACGGTGTGCAATGTAGCTAGAGAGAATCGGTACAATCCCCACTTGACGAGGGGTATAATTGTCAATCGCCACCATATTGAAGTTGTAGTTGACCTGCAAGTCTGTGTACTTGAACAAGTAGTTCAAAATCAAATCTGCATTGGCATCTTTTTTGAGCTCAATGGCAATACGAAGACCATCTCGGTCAGACTCATCCCGAACCTCAGCGATACCTGCCACCTTGTTGTTGACACGAACATCATCGATCTTCTTGACCAAAACAGCCTTGTTGATCTCATAAGGGATCTCGGTAACCACAATTTGCTGCTTACCGCCCTTGAGCTGCTCGATCTCTGTTTTAGATCGGACAACTACTCGGCCCTTACCAGTTTCATAGGCTTTCTTAATCTCATCCCGGCCTTGGATAATGGCGCCAGTTGGGAAATCAGGTCCAGGTAAAAACTCCATGAGCTTGTCTACCTTGGCAGATGGATGGTCAATCATGTAGACCACGGCATCAATGACTTCAGCAAGATTATGTGGTGGAATATCTGTCGCATAACCAGCTGAAATCCCTGTTGCCCCATTGACTAAGAGATTTGGAAAGGCTGCCGGCAAAACAGTTGGCTCTTTTTCTGTATCGTCAAAGTTCCAGGCAAAAGGCACTGTATTCTTTTCGATATCTTGCAAAAGATAACCCGCAATTTCAGACAAGCGCGCCTCGGTATAACGCATAGCCGCTGGTGGATCACCGTCCATGGAACCATTGTTTCCGTGCATTTCAACAAGGATCTCGCGGTTCTTCCAGTCTTGAGACATGCGGACCATGGCATCATAGATAGAACTGTCCCCGTGAGGGTGGAAATTCCCCATGATATTTCCGACAGACTTGGCAGACTTGCGGTAGCCCTTGTCATGGGTATTGCCGTCCTTATTCATCGAATAAAGAATCCGCCGTTGAACAGGTTTCAAGCCATCCCGAATATCAGGAAGAGCCCGTTCTTGAATAATGTATTTGGAGTAGCGACCAAAGCGCTCCCCCATGATGTCCTCCAAGGACATGTTTTGGATATTACTCATATAGGGTACAAAGCCCGTAAAATACAAAGTGAAAATAGGAAATTCTTGCAGTGAGCCATGCTCACAAGAGAATTTATCTTTTTCACACAGTATTTAGGGCGTGTTCAACTCCTTTCAAAGAATGTTGAATATTTTTTTACGAAAAAGAAATTCAGTTACACCAAGTAACCAAACGTTCCTTTCTGATGTTTAAAATAGATTCATTAATGATTAGAAAGTTTCTCTTTAGCATAAGCTATCAACTTCTCAGCCACTTCCTTATCGTAAGCAAACCCCATCTTTTGAGCTAGAACTGACGCTTCTCTATGAAAGAAATTCATGGTAGCAAATAAGGATTGACTGTTCTTCTCTAAACTAGATAGATCTAGCAAAGCTGAGAACTCCTTCTCTTGCTCATCTGATAGATACTTGAAAAGGTACTTGTAGTTCTTTCCGATATCAACTGATCCCCTTTCGCTTGTCACCTGCCAAGATAAGACCTTGAGGAGTTCTTGCTGGCAAATGCCATAGAGGTGGTCGGTCGCATAAATAAGCTGATTTCTTCTAATGGCCTTGACAACATAAGCCGATACCCACCAAAATTCATTGCAGGATGCTGCAAATTCCTCTTCAGTAGGCGGAGCGGTCCAATAGCGCTTCGGACTAGGAATGTAAGAGTCAAACAAACCTTTGTCATCTTTTAAGACTTTGAAACCAGCCTCGCTATCCACCCACTCTTGGATAGACTCCTTGGGACAGAGGGTTAAATCAATACGATTCCCATCTTCAAAAAGCATGAGATATAGACGACGGTGTCCAAGAGTAACTTCTTGCTCAATGATACGTTTACCAAACTGATCCAACCAGGATAAATCTGAAATCAGGTCTTCTAGATCATCAACGATATAGACCACATCGTAGTCCTGAAATTCATCTTTTGGTGCCCGAGGATTCGTTCGTGATCCGGATAAAGCAATTGCTTCTACTTCTAGAGTATCAGCTATTTGCAAAATCAGATTCATCATTTCTGTATCAGTTCTCATGTCGATTCCTTACCATTTCTACATCCCAGCTTATTTACTTTATAGTAGAAAGTGATTAAAATACTGTATTTTCTTCTAAGGTAAACCTAACGTTATCTTCAATCCATTGACGACGTGGTGCAGCCTTATCTCCCATAAGGACAGAGACGCGGCGTTCTGCACGCGCTAGATCATCAATGGTGACACGGATCAGGGTACGAGTTTCTGGATTCATGGTCGTTTCCCAAAGCTGATCCGCATTCATCTCACCCAACCCTTTGTATCGTTGGAGGGTTGCCCCACGGCCAAAGGTCCGACGCAACTCTTCTAATTCGCTATCTGTCCAAGCATAGGCTACTTCTTCTTTCTTGCCTTTGCCTTTCGACATCTTATAAAGAGGAGGAAGTGCAATGTAGACATGCCCTGCTTCTACCAAAGGGCGCATATAGCGATAGAAGAAAGTTAAGAGGAGGGTTTGAATGTGGGCACCATCCGTATCCGCGTCGGTCATGATAATGATCTTATCGTAGTTGGCGTCTTCCACAGAAAAATCTGCCCCAACTCCAGCACCGATGGTGTAGATCATGGTGTTGATTTCCTCGTTCTTGAGGATATCACTCATATTGGCCTTCTCAGTATTAAGAACCTTCCCACGAAGTGGAAGAATCGCTTGGAACTTCCGATCCCGTCCTTGTTTGGCAGAACCGCCGGCTGAGTCTCCTTCGACTAGATAAAGTTCGTTTTTCTTAGGATTTTTAGACTGGGCTGGTGTCAATTTACCAGACAAAAGTCCCTTGTCCTTTTTGCTCTTCTTGCCATTTCGGCTTTCATCCCGCGCTTTACGAGCGGCTTCACGCGCATCCCGGGCTTTAATAGCCTTACGAATGAGATTGGAAGCCAATTCTCCATTTTCCATGAGGAAGAAGGTCAATTTATCAGAAACAATGCTATCGACGACTGGACGAGCCAAGGGACTTCCTAATTTGTCTTTGGTTTGTCCTTCAAACTGCAAATGGGCCTCTGGAACCAGGATCGAGAGAACAGCAGACAAACCTTCACGGTAGTCTGATCCTTCCAGATTCTTGTCTTTTTCTTTGAGGAGTCCTATCTTTCTTGCATAGTCGTTCATAGCCTTGGTAATGGCTGTCTTCAGACCTGTCTCGTGGGTTCCCCCATCTTTGGTGCGGACATTATTAACGAAGGACAAGATATTATCTGAGTAGCCATCATTGTATTGCATGGCCACTTCTACCTGAAAACCATCTGATTCGCCACTAAAGTAGAGAACAGGTGTCAAAGTTTCCTTGTCTTCGTTCAAGTACTCTACGAAATCTTGGACACCATTTTCATAATGAAAGGCCACATGGTTGTCTTCTTCCTTACGGAGATCGGTCAGCGTCAGCGTCACGTCCTTCAGCAAGAAGGCTGATTCTTTGATCCGCTCAGCAATGGTATTAAATTTGAAATCTGTCGTTGAAAAGATGGTTGGATCTGGCATGAAGGTGACCTTGGTCCCTGTCTTAGACTTGGGAGCAGAGCCGATCTTTTCAAGGGTTGTAACTGGTTTTCCCCCATCTTCAAAACGTTGCTTATAGACAGCTCCATCACGAGTAATTTCTACCTCTAGCCAGCTAGAAAGGGCATTGACGACAGAAGATCCCACTCCGTGAAGACCTCCGGATGTCTTATAGCCTCCTTGACCAAACTTCCCTCCAGCATGGAGGACGGTAAAGATGACCTCAACGGTTGGTTTGCCCATAGCATGCATCCCGGTCGGCATCCCACGTCCCTGGTCTTCTACCGATAGCGAACCATCTTTATTAATCGTTACATCGATTTGTGATCCAAAGCCAGACAAGGCTTCATCGACCGCATTATCCACGATCTCCCAGACCATGTGATGCAAGCCATTTCCATCGGTCGATCCGATATACATCCCTGGACGTTTACGGACTGCATCCAACCCTTCTAGTACCTGAATGGCATCGTCATTATAATTATTAATATTGATTTCCTTTTTTGCCACAAGGAACCTCCTATTTGTTCATCTTTTCTATATTACAGTTTTTTAGGAAATTTTGCAAAATTTTTTCTCTTTATATGGAGATTTCCATATCCTAGTAAAAAATGTTAGCTGGGCACTTTCTTCAGATGTCACACTTTAACTCCAAAAATTTCTTTTTCTATTGATGCCTTTTTGATATAATGAAAGTATGATAAAAGAAATAAGTGTTTTAATTTTAGCCTATCTGTTAGGCTCCATTCCTTCGGGATTATGGATTGGGAAAATCTTTTTCCATATTAATTTACGGGAACATGGCTCGGGCAATACTGGAACGACCAATACCTTTCGGATTTTAGGGAAGAAAGCTGGAATCATTGTCTTTGCGATTGATTTCTTGAAAGGAACTTTGGCCGTTCTCCTTCCGACTTTCTTTGGAATTCAGGGGATCTCGCCGATGGTCTTTGGTCTCTTAGCCGTTTTGGGACACACTTTCCCAATTTTTGCTGGATTCAAGGGTGGAAAAGCAGTGGCGACGAGTGCTGGTGTCTTACTTGGTTTCTCGCCTATCCTGCTTCTCATTTTAGCTGTTTATTTTGTAGCTAGCCTTTATTTAACCAGTATGATTTCGTTTTCGAGTGTTACCGTTGCGCTACTCGCCATTCTTTCGGTCCTCCTTCTTCCTTTGACTGGATGGATCTTGCACAGCTATGATCCGCTTTTTACAGTCATTGTCTTGGCCTTAGCTACCTTGATCATTCTTCGACACAAGGACAATATCCAACGGATCAAAGAGAAAAAAGAAAATCTCATCCCTTGGGGAAAAAACATCACCCATCAACAACCAAAAAACTAGAGCGCATGCTCTAGTCTTTTTGGTTGGATCCCCCTTATACTTTTGAACAGATCCTCATTATAAAGCATCGACTAAGTCCATCAGTATTTCCATAGGAGTTTTTTTCTTACGACCATTAACAGTTTCGATCATGTGATAAACTTTTAAACGATTGTCATTGCTAAAGACAAACTCAAAGCGGAATTCGCGTCCGTTGGGTGCCACTGTATCAAATTTCGTTTTATATTTATCATGAACTGGGCTAACTGGAAACTTATTGAAGAGCAAGCGTCGTTTCTCCCCTGCTTCTTTCAAACAGTTTTCTAGTTCTTGACAATAGTTATAAAACAGCTGATAGAGGTCTTCTTCTGAAATTCTTCTTCTCCGAACTAATGATGTAAAATCCGAAAAATTTCTGCGCGGGATTTCAATGCTAAATGAGAATCCCTCTTGGTTGATTCTTTCTAAAAATGCATCTCTTGAAATCATAGAACTACTCTTTCTTTTATCAATCTGTAGTGAACCCTTATTGTTTCTATACACAGTCAATCCATTATGTAATCAAGCAGGTCCATCAGGGTGAGTTTCTTGCGACCATTGACGGTCTCAAATAGATTATAAACTCTTAGTTCTTGGTTCTTTTTAAAAGCAAACTCAAAGCGAAATTCGCGACCATTGCATACAGCTACATAAAATCCGGTCTGATACTTTCTCTTATCCGCTACCGCTTGCATTTGCCGGTCTTCTACCTCTCTACAAAGTAAAAGAAAGATCTGATAGAGTTGCTCCTCAGAGAGCCTTTTTCTCCAAACTAATGACTTGAAGTTATTGTACGTCCACCATGGGATTTGGATGTTGAAGGAAAAACCTTCCTGATTGGCTTTATCGATAAACGCTTTTCTGGAGATCATACTAACTCCTCTTCTAATGGAACATTGTTTGCCTCCATTATATCATCTTTTATCCTTCCACAAAAAAAGCATCCCAAATGGAATGCTTTAAAATTTTGACAATCTGATTTTTACATAAGACAGGTTAAGGAATGCTGAAAAAAATTAAAATGATAAATATCATCAAGTTCATACAATATACACTGAAACTTTCCGCCGTGAGAAAAGTGCTAGAAACAAAATTGTTTCTAGCACACGGGAGTTTTGGAACCTTAGGTCCAAAACTAAGTCATGGAACTTCGTAGAAGTTCGCTGACGTCCGTACTCACCTAAGGAAAGTTTCTAAGATAACTTTGTCTTCAATCCGAGCATCCCAAATAGAATGCTTTTTTCTGTTTCTTAATAGTATTCCCCTTGGCGGTAGTTCCAAGAGTTGAAATGATCAGATAAGTGCATCATGATCTTATCGATATCCAATCCTTTACGGATCACAACTGGACAAGTATTGACAGAACGGCTACCAGCTCCTTGTTCTGGTATGAGTTTTCCTTCGGCATCAACCATAGAGACCATTACGCCTTGTTCATAGCGAGTTTCAATGGTCTTGTCTGGTTGGATAGAAGCTACATAATCATCGGCTTCAATGACCAAGTCCACAGCACCTTCGATGCGTTCACCGATTCCTTCGACCTTCCCGCGGTTTCCTTTACCGGAAGGGTTGGCTGAAGAAGCGTAAACCATCTTACCTTCTTTTTCCCACATTTCTTTGGCGATTTGCTCACCAGCTTTACCAAATTTGATGACAAAGCATGAAGTTCCCCGAACGTCTGTCATGAGTTCTTCACGTCCATCTCCGAAAGCTTGCAATTTTGCATAAGCATCTTCGCGCCAAGGAAGGATACAACCAAGCAAGATATCTTCATCCCAATGTTTTTGGTAGAAGGCTTCGATTTCAGGATTCAATTGAGCAAGAGCGCGGAGTTCATCCATGCTTCCACAAAGAACAACACCTGGTTTGTTGCGGTTGCGTTCTTTGGCTTCGAACTTCCGTACCAATCCAGCCTTGTCGCTGGTCATGATGATGTAGCCAACTTTTGTAGGGCAGACGATACAGCCACCCTCTCCTTTCAAAATATCAAATCCTTCTTGTGAAAGTTGTCCGTCCCATTGAATGTGTTTTGTCATAAGTCTCTTTCCTTTTCTATTCTTTTTAGTATTGTATCAAAAACTAGTCTCAATTTCAATATATTTTCAGAAAATTCGTAATTAAGTATACAATTTTATGATTGCCAGTAAGCTGGTCGATTCTTCTCATATGCTGCGATCAAGTCTTCGTACTGAAGCGTAATTCCGATATCATCCAGCCCATTGAGCAATTTGTGCTTCCAATCTTGATCGATCTCAAAGCAAAACTCTCCAACAGGTGAGATGATCTTCTGCTCTTCCAAATCCACTGTTACCTCATCTGTCGGCTTCAAACTTGCCAATTTCTGACGAACCTCTAGTGGTTGGACAATAGGCAGCATGCCATTATTGAGCTCATTATTGTAATGAATATCTCCGAAGGATCCAGCGATAACGACCTTAAAGCCATAATCTGCCAAAGCCCAAGCTGCGTGCTCCCGAGAGGAGCCAGCCCCAAAATTGTCACCAGTAATCAAAATAGTTGCCTGGCGGTATTCTGTCTTATTAAAGATAAAATCTGGATCCTCGGTATACTGATCATCCAAGTAGCGCCAAGCATACATGAGGTATTTACCAAAACCTTTTTTATCAATCAACTTCAAGAATTGCTTGGGGAGGATTTGGTCGGTATCGATATTATCGTTCATCAAGGGAACCGTTGTCCCTGTATAAATGGTAAACTTCTCCATGATTCCTCCTTTTACTCGACTTCTGGCAATTGGCGCACATCGACAAAGCGACCAGCAATTGCTGCTGCAGCGGCCATAGCAGGGCTACAGAGATGGGTCTTGGCCCCAAACCCTTGGCGATCTTCAAAGTTTCGATTGCTAGTAGAGGCACAGTGGACGCCATCTGGCACCTTGTCTGGGTTCATCCCGAGACACATCGAGCAACCTGGATCACGCCATTCAAAGCCTGCATCCATAAAGATTTGATCCAATCCCAACTTTTCAGCGGCTTGCTTGACTGGACGAGAGCCAGGTACGACAATGGCTGTTAAGTTGGGCGCGATTTTTTTACCTTTCACAAACTTGGCTGCCAGCTCTAAATCACTGAGACGCGCATTGGTACAGGAACCGATAAAGATATAGCCCAATTCAATGTCTGCTGGTTTTTGACCAGGTTCTAAATCCATATAATGATAAGCCCGTTCATCATTCATGTCCCGAATCTCTGGGAAGGGTGTTTCAAAGTCCACTCCCATAGAAGGATTGGTCCCCCAAGTCACCATCGGAGCTAGTTCAGATACATCCATACGGATGACCTTGTCATAAACGGCATCGTCATCACTGACCAGAGTCTTCCAGTCAGCTACTGCGGCCTCAAAATCACTTGGCACACATTCGCGTCCCCGAAGGTAGTCAAAGGTCGTCTCATCTGGATTCATGATCCCCATTTTGGATCCAAACTCAATCGACATATTGCAGATGGTCATCCGTTCTTCCATGGTCAAGCGATCAATTGCTTCTCCCCGATACTCTACGACATAACCAACTCCACACGCAACACCATAACGCGCTATCAAAGCTAAGATGTAATCTTTTGAATAGATCCCTTTTTGTGGGGTACCTGTGAATTCGACCAACATCTTCTTTGGTTTGACTTGCCAGATGGTTTGGGTGGCAAAGACATGTTCTACTTCACTGGTTCCAATCCCAAAGGCAATGGCACCGAAGGCTCCGTGGGTTGCGGTGTGACTGTCTCCACAGACAATAAATTTTCCTGGCTGGGTCCGACCAGTTTCTGGGCCTATCATATGCACGATTCCTTGCTTAGCAGAACCGTGACCTGCATGATCAATCCCAAATTCCACCACATTCTCAGCTAATTTATCAATCTGGGCTTTTGAAATGACATCTCGGATATCAAAAATATTGACCGTTGGAACATTATGATCAAAGGTTCCAAAGGTTAAATCGGGTCGTCGAACCTTGCGTCCTGTATCCCGTAATCCTTGAAAGGCTTGGGGACTCGTCACTTCGTGGATATAGTGTTGGTCTACATACATGAGTTGGGGTTGCCCTTCCACTCCTGTAATCACGTGGCGGTCCCAAAGTTTATCAAAGATAGATTTTCCACTCATCGTCTTTCTCCATTTATCTTCTTGTTAGGAAATCCATTGAAGGATTAGAAAGAGGACACCTGCTAAGAGAAGGCTACTCATCCACCAGGTGGCTTGGAAATACCATTTCCGTACCTTGTGGTGAAAGAGATGCCCACCTAGAAGAGCTCCAAATCCACCAAGTAGCCAGCTCTCGAGTAACAGGACCTTTTCAGGAATCCGCCATCTGTTTTGGATGGCTTTTCGCTTATCTAATCCATAGGTCAGAAAGACCATACCATTCCAAAGAGCAATGACCATTAAACAGCGATCTCTCCAAGTCATCTTAGAGATTCCTTATGATAGCTGCTGTCATCTCTGCAGTCGAAGCCTGACCACCTAGATCTCGGGTTAAAATCCCCTGATTCAAGGTTTGATTGACCGCTTCTTCAATCATTTCTGCACCTGCTGTTTCTCCAAAACTGTCTCGGAGCATCATGGAAACAGAGAGGATCATAGAAATCGGATTGGCAATACCCTGACCAGCAATATCTGGTGCTGAACCATGAATCGGTTCATACATACTTGGTCCTTTGTCAGAATGACTGGCAGACGGCATCACGCCTAGTGTTCCAGGAAGGACACTCGATTCGTCCGATAAGATATCTCCAAATAAATTCTCTGTTACGACGACATCAAAGCGTGCTGGATTGGTAATCATGATCATAGCCGCACTATCGACAAGCTGGTGCTCTAAGGTCACATCTGGAAATTCTTTGGCAACTTCTTCTGCTACTTGGCGCCATAATTTAGACGTTGCAAGGACATTTTGCTTATCGATACTGGTCACTTTCTTGCCACGTCCTTGCGCAATCTTGAAGGCTTGGCGCATAATCCGACGGATTTCTTCTGCGCTGTAATCATTGATATCGCGCGCTGTATCTTCTTTCAAAATATGCTCTCCAAAGTAAATCCCACCTGTCAATTCACGTACAACCACGAAGTCGACACCCTCGATACGCTCTGGTTTCAAAGGAGACAGGTGTTTCAAGGCATCAAAAATCCGTACAGGGCGAATATTTGCAAAAAGATTTAATTCCTTGCGAATAGCGAGCAACCCTTGTTCTGGACGAACAGGAGCATGGTCATACTCAGGACTCCCGATGGCTGCGAGAAGAATAGCATCCGCTCCTTTAGCTGCTTTTAGGGTATCTTGGGGAAGTGGGTGACCAGCAGCATCAATCCCAGCACCCCCAAAAGGTTTGTCTTCTAGGCTATAATCAAAGCCAATTTTTGGAGCAACGGCTGCGAGAACCTCTAGTCCAGCTGCCATGATCTCAGGGCCAATCCCATCTCCTGCAAGTGTTACAATTTTCTTTGTCATGTTCATTTCCTCTTAGGCTTGTGGAAGATCACGGTAGGAGACAGCTCGTCCCATCTCACCCGCATTCTCTTTTTGAACCAGCGTATTGGCATTGATATAAGCAATAGCAGATGCCTTCAATACGTCAAAATCCAAACCAGAGGCATTGAAGATCGTATCTGTATCGACATTTTCCACCGATACCAAGACACGGGCTTGGGCGTCGATCCCATCTGTCACTGCATCGATATTGTAAGAGGTCAAGCGAACGGTTTGGTTGAAGAATTTATCAATCGCATTAAAGATGGCTTCAACCGACCCTTGACCATTGGCAAGGAATTCAAGCACTTCCCCTTCTTCATTGCTGAGGCTAACTGCTGCTGTAATCGTTTCGTCTGCGTTGGTTGTCAAGCGGAGGTCATTAAATTGGAATCCTTCTGGATTTTCCACTGCAGTACCGGCAACAAGGGCGCGGATATCGGCATCTGTGATTTCGTGTTTCTTGTCTGCCAAAGATTTGAATTTAGCAAATAATTGCTTGATGTCTTCTTCTGTGAATTCAAGTCCCAACTCATGCAATTTTTCGACAAAGGCATGGCGACCGGACAATTTTCCAAGAGGGAGGCTATTGCTCTTGACACCCACCAACTCAGGCGTGATGATTTCATAGGTAAGCGGGTTTTTAAGGACCCCATCTTGGTGAATCCCAGACTCGTGTGAGAAGGCATTGCCACCAACAACCGCCTTGTTTTTAGGAATTGGAATCCCAGAGTAACGAGAAACCAACTCAGAAGTATTGATGGTTTCATTGAGCACAATCGGACTCTCCACCTGGTAATAGTCTTCGCGAATATTAAGAGCGACCGCTACTTCTTCAAGCGCTGCATTTCCAGCCCGTTCACCAATCCCATTGATGGTCCCTTCCACACGGCGGGCCCCATTTTTGACAGCAGCGAGGCTATTCGCTACTGCCATTCCTAGATCATCATGGCAATGAGGTGAATAGATAATCTTGCGGTCCGTCTTGACATGGTCGATCAAGTATTTGAAAATCGCGCCATACTCTGCTGGTGTTGTGAAACCGACTGTATCAGGAATATTGATGTAGCTAGCCCCCGCATCGACCGCAGTCTGAACGACTTGCAAGAGGAAATCCAATTCGGTTCGTGTCGCATCTTCTGGAGAGAATTCCACAATCTCAAATTTTGAGCGAGCGTAAGAAACGTGCTCTTTGATCGCTTCAAGAATTTCTTCCTTGGTCTTGTTGAGTTTAAACTCACGGTGAATCGGACTGGTTGCGATAAAGACGTGAACTTGCGGATACTTGGCATCCTTTAAGGCTTCATAACAAGCATCAATATCTGATTTGACAGAACGAGCTAGGCCAGTTACAGCTGTCTTGGTTAAGACCTTTGCAATTTCCTGTACAGCTGTGAAGGAATCCGGACTTGCTGCAGGAAAACCTGCTTCAATAGCAGAAATACCCCATTTTTCCAATTGTTTTGCAATGGCAATCTTTTCTTTGATAGAGAAATTAACTCCCGGAGTCTGTTCGCCATCCCGAAGGCTGGTATCTAAAAATTCAACTTTACGCATAGGGTCTCCTCATTTCTATGTAGTGGATATAAAGAAAAACATCTCACTCGGTCAACCAAGCGAGATGTTTTTGCCCGCTTGGTAAGCCAAACAGGACTAATGCTTCTGCACTAGCCCTTATACCTCAACAACAAAGCAAATTGAATAAACTTAGCTGTTTTCATGTTTGACTTTCTCCTTTGTTCAATGTCTTGTTTAGTATTTTAGCATAGGGAAAAAACAATGTCAAGAATTTTCTATAATATTCTGAATTTTTTGAATAGAAACAAACTATCCCCTTTTGCCCTACTTTTTCTGATACAAATCAAAAACGATCTTGTCATTATAGAGATCAATGGTATTGGCCTTGACATAGATTCCAAAGTCATTATCAATTTCAGGTAATACAATGGTGATGGTAGACTCTTTTGGCGAAATCTGGATAAAATCTGGGATATTTTTATTTTTGCTTAAAAGCCGCAAAACCATTTTTTGTGGAATTTGAAAAGTTCCGACTGAAAAATCCTTTACTGTTAAGAGAATATTCCCGTTTTCCAACTTGGATGGTTGAAAGTAAATATATAAGGGATAGTCCTTTCCTAAGAGACTCAACTGTCCCTCTAAGAGGATTTGCTGATTATCTGCATAGACCTTGTAGTCGGACAGCTTATATTTTTTCAGAAGCGATTTGATGGTATCATTGAGTTGATCACGAGTCGTTGTCATAGTTCCAACTTTGACATCTTTGGTGCCAACTGCTTGATGGAGCTGGCTAACATCTTCTCTTGGCGTTGCTAAGCGTCCTTGCACGACTAAAGCGAAGGCTAAGAGAAGGCTGACTAAGCCTAAAAACAACCATTTCCAAATATTATTTTTTTGAAGGAAGGGAATCTTCTCTTTGATGGGATTATTTTTGAGTCCAAGTTTTCTTCGTGGCATTGATTTTCTCCAATATTGCTTGTTTTATCTTTTCATAGCCCGTATTGTTGGGGTGAAAACTATCCTCCTCATACAGGGCATCATTGATAACGGTTGTCTTTCCGTCACTAATTTCTGACACGCCCATTTTGCCATCAATTCCTTTATATAGCAGATCATTGATAGGAACGAAATAGACCTGATCAAATTGCGCGATGGTTTCTTCTGTCGTCTCATTCCAACGATCTACAGCCGTCTGAATACTGGTTAATTCAGGAAAATTCAGGTAAAGAGGATTGTAGATCCCCACTACATAAATAGGAAGATGGGGATTGTCCTTTCTTGCTTTTGTGATAATTTCTTTGAGGTTTACTGTATAATTCTTGAGCGGTTTTTGGATATCTGATAGAGAAAAATCACTCAGATGATCGACAACGACTTTGCGTAGATCATTTCCGCCAACCGTTAAGGTCATGACATGCGCCTTCTTGAGATCCTTCTGAAGGTCTGTTTGCTCCTTGAGTCGATCTAAAATCTGAGCACTTGTATTTCCAGCTACACCATAGTTGACAGGCTGGTACTGGCCGTCATTTTCATTGGACAGACTTTGGGCAAGAATAGGCACGAAGCCCCCTTGTTTGGTGCTATCTCCAACACCTTTGGTCAGTGAATCTCCTAGAGCTACATAAGTATAGGTGATTTCTTTCGCAGCCGTTTTGGGCTTGGTCATACGAGGAGACGCAGTTGGTAGCAAAGCACGAAATAGAAAGACAAAGACAAGAAGGCTGGTTAAAAAGAAAACCAAGCCTTGCATCATTTTTTTAAGATTCATATGAATACGATCGCTTATCCTTGAAAAATCACTTGTCCATCACAGATAGTATAAGCAACTTTCCCTTTTAATGTTTCACCCACAAATGGTGAATTTCCAGCTTTTGAAGCGAAATGATCCGATACCAGACGATCTGCTTCCGGATCAAAGAGGGTCAAATCTGCTGGTCCATCCACAGCAATATATCCGGCATCAAAATCATAGAGACGTGCTGGATTATAGGACATCTTTTCAAGCAATTGCATGAGGCTCAAATGTCCTGCATGGACCAAGTAGGTCAAACCAAGAGAAAGCGAGGTTTCAAGACCGGTCATTCCAGATGGTGCCTTGGTAATATCAGGAACATTCTTCTCATCCGCATGGTGAGGCGCGTGGTCCGTCGCAATCACGGAGATGACGCCTGACTTCAAGCCTTCAATCACTGCTAGACGATCTGATTCCAAGCGAAGAGGTGGGTTCATCTTGGCATTGCTTCCTTTAGTCAAGAGCAGACTTTCTGTTTTCGAAAAGTGTTGAGGTGCCACTTCTGCCGTCACATGAGCTCCTAATCCTTGGGCAAATTCCACAACCTTGACACTTTCTTCCTTAGAAAGGTGTTGGATATGGAGGTGAGCACCTGTCGCATGGGCAATCATGGCATCCCGCGCTGCCATTGAATATTCAGCTACACCCGTCGCCCCACAAACATGAAAATGTTCCTTGGCAATGTTTTCATTCAACCCAAGGATGCCATTCAACTCAGGGTCTTCTTCATGCAGACTAATAAAGGTTCCTAGACGCTTAGCTTCTTCCAAGGCTTGGCGGACAACCTTGGTGCTTTGAAGGGGAATCCCATCATCTGAAAAACCAGCCGCACCAGCCTTAAGCAGGCCTTCAAAATCTGTCAGGTGTTGACCGTCAAAATTCTTGGTCACCGTCGCAACTGTATGAATGTGGAGATTTTCCTTGGCTGCAGAAGCTAAGACCTCCTCTAAGGTAGCAATATCTGAAATGGTCGGATTGGTATTGGCCATCATAACCACTCGGGTAAACCCACCCGCAGCTGCTGCTAAAGCACCCGTATGGATATCTTCTTTATGGGTTTGGCCAGGTTCACGAAAATGCACGTGCACATCGATCAAACCAGGAGCTACCACTAGACCTGAGGCATCAAGGACCTCTTGTCCATCCGTTCGGAGGTTCTCAGCGATCTCTACAATTTTCTTTCCTTCAATGCGAAGATCACAGACTTGATCCAAGCCAGTCTTGGGATCCATTACGCGACCATTTTTAATGACAACCATTGCATTCTCCTTTATTCATAAAAATCAACATGCGACTCTAACAAGCGGTCGCCGTCATAGCGAAACATTGCTGAAAAGAAGGGTTTATCCTCCAACAACCACTCAACAAAGGTGTGGTCCCCTTCCCAGGTTGGTTTTGAGAGGACTTGATCATAAGGTACCCACTCCAAGGTCCCTTCGTTACACTCGATCAGTTCTCCCTCAAAATCTGTTACCTTGAAGACATAGGTGTACCAGTCCAAATCTGGAGTAAACTCCGGAAAGGTAATAATCCCTTTCAAAACTGGCTTGGCTCTAAGGCCGGTCTCCTCAAAAATTTCACGCGCCGCACACTCCTGTGGGGTTTCCCCGCGTTCTAATTTTCCACCAACTCCGATCCATTTACCTTCATGGACATCATTGGGCTTTTTATTGCGATGCAACATGAGAAATTCTTTCCCATTGTCAATGTAACAAATCGTTGCTAATTGTGGCATTTCTTTCTCCTATCTTAACCAATCAATCGGCTCGCGTCCCGCCTCTTTCAAAAATTGATTGGTTTTTGAAAAGGGTTGGGAACCAAAGAATCCTCGGTAGGCCGATAAGGGACTTGGGTGAGCTGATTCAAGGACCAAATGTCGATCTTGTGTAATCAGCGGCTTTTTCTTACGGGCATAAGATCCCCAGAGGATAAAGACAACAGGCTCCTCCAACTCATTAACCACCTTGATCACAGCATCTGTGAAAGGCTCCCAAATTTGTCCTGCATGGCCATTGGCCTGACCAGCTGGCACTGTCAAGCAGGCATTGAGCAAGAGCACTCCTTGCTCTGCCCAAGAGGTCAGATCATGGGAACGCTTCTCTCCAATATCTGAGCGCAATTCTTTGAGAATATTTTGCAAAGAAGGTGGCGCTGGTACATGATCCGGAACAGAAAAACTTAAGCCCTGCGCTTGATCCGGTCCATGGTAGGGATCTTGGCCTAAGATCAAAACCTTGACTTGATCCATCTCTGTCGTCTGCAAGGCCTTAAAGACCTTGTCACGCGGTGGATAAACCACTCCTTTGCTATAGACTTCATTCATAAAGTCATTGATCTGGTGAAAATACCCTTCTGGAAGATGGGACTTGATGGCTTCATGCCAGGGTGAATGCTGCATGGAAACTCTCCGCTATCCAATAAATTCTTACCTTCCATTATACCACATTTGGCGCAGATCCACTGGATAAAAAAGAGGCTGGACAATTTTGTCCAACCTCTTTTTCTGCCTGTCAAACAAGCTAGAGCTTTTATGTATTTTCTTTCTTGGTAAATCCTGCTAGACCGATCGAAGCGACTAGTAAAATTTGCGGTAAGAATTGGATGAGGTAGCGGGTTTTCCCACCTTCAAAGATGGTTAAGAAGAGCAAACCACCAAAGACCGCTAAGGAAAGGAAGTTAAAATCATCTGTATCTCGACGTTTGAGATAAGCTCCAACCAAACCAGCCGATAGGACGATCCAGATCAGCTGCTTGACAAATTCATAATACTTGTACTGCGGTCGATCAATGCTGAGGAAATAGGTCCGCACCCATTTTGCCAAACCATTATTTTTAGTCAGAGGTGCATAGAGAGGATTGATAAAAGGCGTCTTCTCATACTCTACATCTCGGTAAAGCCAACCGAGGGTCCCTTCTGCTACCGTCAAGGATTGCTTGTAGTAGATATGCCCGATCAAACCGAACGGTCCGTATTCCTTGAGACGGCGTTTGATTTCTTTGATCACATTTTCTTTTTTAAAGAGGCCATTGTTGTAATCCGAGCGCTTATCCTCATCAATATAGGCTAGCAAGCCTTCTTTCATATCTTCTTGGTTATGCCCCATATCCGTCAAGCCCAGATTGATAAACAAGAGTGGTCCTTTGGCAAGTCCTTCTTCTTTCAGAATCGGCACAACTGTTTGATGATTGACCGCTGTATTCAATCCAGCAAAGACAAAGCCCGTCATCATCACTGTCACCGTAGCAATCTTGCCAAAGGCCTTCCAGTTTCCTCTAAAGAAGAGGATAGCCCAAAAGGCAATCATGACAATAATGGTCGTTGGACGGATCAACATGGTCACGCCAGATAAGATCCCCAAGCCAACAATCTTCTTCCAGGAGATGCTTTCTTGGTTTTCCTTTAAGAGATCCAAGGCCCACCATAACTGAAGAGCGATCAAAGGAAGCGGCGGAATATCTGTATACATGGAATAGAAATACGGCGAGTAACAGATCAAGCTCACATAGAGGAGATAGACCAGATCAGCCGTTTTTTGATTGAAATGCTTCTGGGACAGCTTGTACAAGAGGACTGCACCCAGATTGACATAGAGGATATTGAGAGCCTGCATAACCCACAGACCGCTAGAGCCAAATAAGACATAGAAAAACTTCTCGTAAAGAAAGAGCGGAATGTTATTGGGATTGCGACTGAGGTAGTTGGTGATAGAGGATTGCTTAAGAAGATCAAAAGCCCCTTTGAAAACAACCGCGGCATCCCGACGGATAAAGAGCTCCGCACAGACCATGACAATCAACTGAAAGACAACCGCTCCAAGCAAGAAGCCTTTTTTATGCCGGGTCAACCAAGCAAAGGCACTCTTTAGCCCATCGCGTTTCAGCCAGGCTAGCAGAAATAGCAATCCAGCACCTAAAATGGCTAGCCATGAAATCTCTCTCAGATAGGTCACACTGATCAAGAACCAGTGGACCATCACTAGCAACATGACAACATGAAGCATCCCAAATAGAATACGTTTACTTTTCGATAACATAGGTTCATTATATCAAAAAAACAGCATTTCTGCTGTTTTGGACTGACTATCAACAGTAAAGTGCAAAGAAAAGTTGTTCTGAAATGTAATTTATAAACATACTCATTTTATCGAAGCAATTTTTTACTCTTAACCTTAACTAACAGACCTAAAATACTAGAATTAAAATACATAATAATACAAGATAAATCCCAACCGTTAGAATCATTCCGATTTTATAGAAACCGACTAAGCCGGCATATCGTTCGACAAAACCGATCTGTGGGTCGACTGGATTATAAAAGACTGTCATGGGAGACCCGATTGGGAATATCATCTGCAAATCCAGATTTTTGCCGGCTCCAAGAACATAGGTTCTATCGAAAACATTGGCCTGCCTAGATTTGGAAGAAGTCTCCCTAAAATAAGTATAGGTGAATGTCTTTTGGTATCTTTCACCCTCGACTTGATACTCCACCACAGGCAGAGAAATAAGCAGTTGATTTTTGGAATCAAAAGCAACTACTTCTCCCAGAACTTTTGCGGTTGATTCTGTTTTCACTTTTATTTCACGGCGATACAAGGTGTAAAAGATAAGCAGCATGATCAAGAAAACAAGGGTCAAGATTCCCAAACTAAGCCAGAATGTTGTTACTGTCATTTGTTTTTTACCCTTTCACATAAACTAGTTGATTTCAAACCACTTGAAAAGTCATCTTATTCTCCTCTTTTCAACCATTTTTGTTGCTGTGCCTTTTCAGCAAGGTCTTTTGCTTTGTTGATATCCAGTGAGTTTGAATCTGATGGGACATTAGATTCGATTTCTTCTTTCAATTCTTGTAAGGTTTGAACATCTTTCGGAGTTAAATTAGAGACTGTGCTAGATCCTTTTTCTGTTGAATTTTCTGGCACAGACTGGATCTCGCGATAGGTTTTGATCACTTCAGTTCCTGCGTCTGTTGTCGGAAGAGGACGATAGAACATGAAGAAGCCAATAATGACAATCAGAAGAGCCGTAGCTGATACCAAAAAACCTTTCTGCAGATTCTCCGTAGTTATTTTAGTATCTTTAGTAGACAAGACTTTCCAGTCTGGATGTTCTTCCTCAGCTTCTTTTTTGGCGTTGAAAGCAGGGGTAACCAAGACTTGGTTCATCAAAGTCAGTGCCCCCAAGGCCATCAATAAAAATGGGATATGACGTGATTTACTAATGACCACTAAAATTCCTCCCGCAATAGCCATCAAACTGATGACGATATTAACGGTAAACCAGACCCGAGCCTGTTTCTTCATTTGCAAATAATCTTCTTTTGACATCTTATTCTCCCTTAAAAATAGTTTTTCCTTCATCCATAAAAATAATTACTACTATCATACCGGATTTTACTTTGAGATTCAAGTTAACCACCAACTAGTGAAAAGAGTATAAAAAAGAAGCGTTAGAAACGCTTCAGTTATATTATTTATTTTGCCAAGTTTCTTGGTTTTCCTTGAAACGGTGTAACAACTCTAAACCTTCAGAAGTGATGTAACCTTGTTCTTCTGCCAAATGAATCAATTCTGTATAGTTAGACAAGGTTTCAAGTTGAACGCCAGCTTCCGCAAATTTCTTATCTGCTTTCTCCAATTGGTAGGTGAAGATAGCTACGACACCAAGAACGTCCGCCCCTTCACGCTTGGCAGCTGCGACAGCATCCAAGACAGATCCACCAGTAGAAATCAAATCTTCCACTACGACCATCTTTTGACCTTGTGGTACACGGCCTTCAATTTGATTACCAGCACCGTGGTCTTTTGGTTTGCTACGGATGTAGGCAAATGGCAAATTCATCTTATCCGCAATAATGGCTCCGTGAGGAATCCCTGCAGTTGCAGTTCCTGCAATCACTTCTACTTCAGGGAAAGCTTCCTTGATTTTATCTACAAATCCATTTTCGATCAAGGTACGAGTTTCAGGATAAGCGAGGGTTACACGGTTATCTGTATAAATAGGGGACTTGATCCCAGATGCCCAAGTGAAAGGTTCTTCTGGTTTCAAATAAACCGCTTCGATTTTCAAAAGATGGCTAGCAATATCTTTAGCTAATGACATGACGACTCCTTTTTACGATTTTAATCATATACGAATTAAATCATTTTTTTGATTTAAACAACAACATTACAGGTTAGTGAATAGTTCGGGAAGATCCCATCGGACTCCGATTATTCCGACGATCACAGAAGAGAAACGATCATTTTCTCTTCTGTGATCTAGGGAATGCGTTAGGGTAGGTCCCATAGGACTTCCCGTAGAGGTACAAAAGTTTCACTTTTAGTAGCGATTAGTGTTCCGACGATTTAGAGGATAAAACGATTATTTTTATCCTCTAAATCTAGTGAATAGTTTAGGGAAGGCCCTATCGGGCTCCGATTATTCCGACGATCACAGAAGAGAAACGATCATTTTCTATTCTGTAATCTAGTGAATGCGTTAGGGAAGGTCCCATAGGACTTTTTAAATTCCGACACTTAGTTGAAAGAAACGATCATTTTTTTTCAACTAAGTTAGTGAATAGTTTAGGAAAGATCCCATCGGACTTTCCGTAGAACGTCTTGAAGCATAGCTTCTTAGACGTTCTTAACTATTCCACTGTCTCTTAATTTCATGGTAAGCGTCCCATGGGTTTTCTGCTTGGATGATTGGACGTCCAACGACAATATAGTCCGATCCGATTTTATGGGCTTCTTGTGGGGTCATAACCCGTTTTTGGTCGCCGATTTCAGCTCCAGCAGGACGAATCCCTGGTGTGACACAGACAAAGTCTGATGAAGTGGCATCTTTGATCAAGGCTACTTCATGGGCTGAACAGACAACGCCATCCAAGCCTGCTTCTTGTGCCTTGCGAGCATAATTAACTACAGATTCTTGGACCGTTGTTTGGATGTTTTGGCAATCACGCATGTCTTCTTCACTGGTAGAAGTCAACTGGGTCACAGCTACCAATTTAGCTCCTTCACCAAGAGCTGCCTTGGCTTCGCGCATCATCTCTACACCACCGGCTGCGTGGACCGTCACCATATCTACTCCGAAAGTCCCCAGTACGGACATGGCTGATTTGACTGTATTTGGGATATCATGTAATTTTAAATCAAGGAAAATACTGTGTCCAAGCCCTTTGAGGTAATGTACAATTTCAGGACCAACTGCATAGAAAAATTCCATTCCAATTTTTACAAATAACTTTTCGTCTTCTGGAAAATGCTCTAAAAAGTTTTTGACATCCTCGAAAGCTGGGAAGTCAAGGGCGATAATAGGACGTTCTTCACGCATGGATTACTCCTTTTTTGATTGATCATTTTGTCTACAAAAAAACCTTGCCCGAGGCAAGGTTACACGAAAATTAGGTAGGAACAACTACCATGATTCACCGTCTAGACCTTAGGAGCCTCTCTGGACTGCTTTAAAGGTTTTTATTTATTGTAGTACGATATTTGGGAAAAGTCAAGGATTTACAGTAGATTTTCCCGTACATGTTTTCGGAAGTTCTCAAGGGTGTCAATACCATAGCGATCCATGACCTGTGGTAGATCTTCGATGATGCTTGGACAAGCATAAGGATCGGTGAAATTAGCGGTTCCAACTCCAATCGCAGAGGCTCCTGCAATCATCATTTCAATGGCTGCTTCTGCTGAATCCACACCTCCCATTCCGATAATCGGAAGTTTAGTGGACTGGGCCACCTGACGGATGAGTTTCAAAGCAACTGGGAAAACGGCTGGACCAGACATGCCTCCTGTTCCATTGGCAATGATGGGCTTACCAGTCTTGAGGTCAAAGCGCATGCCGACCAAGGTATTGATCATGGTCAAACCAGTCGCCCCTGCATCCTCTGCTGCTTTTGCGACCTGCGTGATGTCTGCCACACTAGGCGTTAACTTGACATAGACAGGGACGGAGGACGCTTCTACAGCTGCTTTCACAGCCGCATAGGCCAATTCAGGAACTTGGCCAATTAAAAGGCCGTTGTTCCCATGGTCTACGTTTGGACAAGAGATATTGAGCTCAATCGCTTTGACATTTGGCGCTTTCGAGATCTCGCCTGATACCGTTGCATACTCTTCATTGGAGAAGCCAGCTACATTGGCAATAATCGGTAGATCTGGATAATGCTGAGCCAACCAAGGGAGTTTCTCTGCTAGGACCACGTCTATCCCTGGATTTTGGAGACCAATGGCATTGAGCATACCTGCAGGTGTCTCAGCGACACGGGGCGTTGGATTACCAAAACGAGCCTCAGCAGTTGTCGCCTTGATCATGATGGATCCAAGCAGGT
The DNA here is from genome assembly GCF_041431935.1 of Streptococcus sp. 27098_8_99. Taxonomy (NCBI): domain Bacteria; kingdom Bacillati; phylum Bacillota; class Bacilli; order Lactobacillales; family Streptococcaceae; genus Streptococcus; species Streptococcus sp. 27098_8_99. The sequence goes on from NZ_JAPVYQ010000001.1 coordinate 199,550, forward strand.
CTAAGTCATAGTATTTAGCATATTCCTGACCAAAACCAAAACAGCCAGATGCCGGAATAATCGGGTTTTTCAAGTCTAAACCAGGTAAGGATACGGCTAGTCGATTTGCTGTCATAAGGTCCTCCTACATCACAATCGTACCGGTTTCAAAGACCGGTCCGTCTTCACACACGCGCTTATTAGCTGCTTGGCTTTCATTTTCTAAATGCACCACACAGGCATAGCAAGCACCCATCCCACAGGCCATACGCGATTCCATGGAAATATAGGCGCGAGGATGGTCATGGAATTTGGTATTGACATATTTGAGCATACCAGGGGCTCCACAAGAATAGATAGCGTCAAACTCCTGGTCCATCTGATCAATGACCGTAGAGACATAGCCCTTAGTGCCATAAGTCCCATCATCTGTCGTTACAGTGACATGAGCAACCTTAGAAAGCTCTTCTTCCAAAATAACGGCTTCTTTGGTCGCAAAGCCGACAACCACTTCAACTTCCACCCCTTGCTCATGGAGTTGTTTGGCCACTTGGACCAAAGGAGGAACACCGATACCGCCACCGATGATCAAGGCTTTCTGACCTTGACCGAGATTAGTGAGATCAAAACCATTTCCCTGAGGACCCATGACACTGAGTTTGCTACCGATTGGCAATTGGGAAAAGATAGCTGTCCCCCCACCTTCGATGCGGTAGATCAAGCGGCAAGTCTGTGTCTTACGGTCAATCTCAGAAATTGAAATCGGACGGCGAAGGAGCCTAGACCCATCAGGGACGCGGATATGAAGGAATTGACCTGGCAGCATCTGCGCCACCATTTCCCCCTTCAAGACCATAGAATAGATGCGGGGAGCGATTTCTTCTTGGGCGACGAGCTCCATCTCCTCCATCATGATTTTGCCAAAGCGTTTTTTACAACTGTCACTGACCATTGATATCCTCTTCTTTCTTTCAGCAAAAAAGACCTCGCAAAAGCAAGGCCTACAAATGATCAGCTAGACTCCGTCTGCTGATCTTTTTTCTGTCTTTCCTTGCAGGCCTCTCTGGACCTCTTAAAGGTTAAATTTGTCTCATTATATCGCGCTCCTTCTCGCTTGTCAAGTAAAATCAGTAACTCAAGAAACTTTACGGGGTTCAAAATCTTCTGGGATCGGTTTAATGTATTGCATGGCGATTCGGTTTTCAGGCTTGCGATCGACTAGATAAAGAACCAGTAAAAAGAGCCATTCCAAAGGTTTCATCAGGTAATAGATCAGGTCCATAGCCCATTTCTTCTTGATATGTTTGGCAAAGGGATAGCCATAGCGGTCGTAATTGCGACGCAAGAAGCGATGGAATCGTGGCGTCTTTTCTTCTAACACCTGCTCAAAGGCATTGGCAATACAAAGCTGGCGATTGACAACGACTGGATGACCGTGGCGGATGCCCATCCGCTGGGGCTTGACAACATTTTCATGGCCACCAGCCGCAACCGTACAGAGATAATGCTCATCAATGATGAGATTCTGAGGAGGAATCTTTTGTGAGAAGGCCCAGTCAGCTGTATTTGTCCAGGCCTTGATCATGGAATCCGGCTGCTGCCCAAAGAGCATGAGAACGAGGACAACAAGGGCAAGAGTCGGAAGAGCGATGAGGACCGCTAGCCATGGCCAGTTACGTGATTTATTTAAGAGCTGATGGAGCCATTGAAGCAGACGATTCTCATAGCTTATCTCTGTTCGATCTTCCTGCCACTCCTTGATGCGAACCCATAAGAGATGGATGGAATAGATCAGTAAGAAAAAGGTGTGAAAACTTGCTACCTGCAGTTGATTATCAAAAACTAAGAGGAGAACCACTCCTCCTAGAATGCCACTGATGCAGAAGACATTTGCTAGTGGTGAGAGTGAATTCGCATCCCGGTAGGAATAGATAATCAAGGCAAGTAAAGTAAGAGCTGCCAGTGTGAAGAAGGTCGGATAGGCTCCAGACCATATCAGCGCATGTTTCTGAGAATTGATCAAGGGCTCATTCCATTCGTAAAAGGTCATATCCTTGACAATGAAAATAAAAATCGCTTCTAGAAAGCAGCCAAAGAGTCCAAACCAAAGAACAATTGTAGGCTGTTGTTTTTTCTTTTTGATAGGCTTAGGACTCGGTGATTCAATTGTGAATGCGTCATCTTCTCTTGCCTCTTCTCCTTCCTTTGGCCCTCTCTCTTCAAACAGATCCGGATCTTTGGGAGCTTCTTCCTCTGCTTCTTTGAACTGGATGCTGGACCACCGCCCAATCCCATAGATAATGACAAAAATATTGGGGACAAAGAGGGCTACGGTTAGACCGTAGGGCAAGAGCTTCATCGTAAAGGAAACAATCTCCCAAACACTAAATTGGATGAATGGATCCGATAGAGCATAGATCGACTGACTAATGACCAAATAGATGTAAAAGACCAATAGAATCAGTGCATTGGTCACAAAATTGATCTGCAACAGACCTGCTGTGAAATGGGTTTCCAATTCCTTATCCTTTTTCTTATACCAGGAAACTAGTTTTTTCATAAGATCCCCTCAATCAATTTTTTACCATTCTATCAATCAGATCTTATCTTAAGCAAGGCAAAACTGTATTTTCCCATCAAAATCAGTCCCCAGATGGAGATTTTGTTCCCAATTTTCTATTTTTTAAATATTTGATCTAGCCTACTTCCTATTACCTCCCTCAGCCTGCATTATACTCTGATACAGTCCTTGAAAGACCACATTTTACGGGAAAAACGCGCTTTTTTATGTTAAAATAAAAGCATGAGAATACAACAATTACAATACATTATCAAAATCGTCGAAACCGGCTCTATGAATGAGGCCGCTAAACAACTCTTCATCACGCAACCTAGCCTTTCCAATGCCGTCAAGGACTTGGAAAATGAGATGGGGATTGAAATCTTTATTCGGAATCCTAAAGGGATCACTTTGACCCGCGATGGGATGGAGTTCCTCTCTTATGCCCGCCAGGTGGTGGAGCAGATTGACCTCTTGTCCGAGCGTTATAAAAATCCTGTGGGTTCTCGTGAGCTTTTCAGCGTCTCTTCACAGCACTACGCCTTCGTGGTTGAGGCCTTCGTTTCACTATTGAAGAAAAGCGACATGGAAAAATACGAGCTCTTCCTACGGGAGACGCGGACTTGGGAGATCATCGATGACGTCAAGAATTTCCGAAGCGAAGTTGGAGTTCTCTTTTTGAATAGCTACAACCGGGATGTCCTCTCTAAGATGCTGGATGATAATCACCTGATTGCCACCCACCTCTTTACAGCGCAACCTCATATCTTTGTCAGCAAGACCAATCCTCTTGCCAAGAAAGAGATCGTCCACTTGTCTGATCTGGAAGATTTCCCATACCTTAGCTATGACCAAGGGACCCACAATTCCTTCTACTTCTCAGAAGAGATCCTCTCTCAAGAGCATCATAAGAAATCCATCGTCGTCAGTGACCGGGCGACCCTCTTTAATCTCTTGATTGGTCTGGATGGCTACACCATTGCGACCGGGATCCTCAACAGCAATCTCAACGGAAACAACATCGTCTCCATCCCCCTTGATATCGAAGACCCGATCGAGCTGGTCTACATTAAACATGAAAAAACAGCCCTCTCAAAAATGGGAGAGAAATTCATCGAGTACTTGCTTGAGGAAGTGAAGTTTGATAAATAAAAAATATCTGAGTGATCCATGTTCACTCAGATATTTTTTATTGTCTTAATTGTGAAAATACTTGGCCAATTTTCCCTTCAATAACCAGGTCTGCTTGCTTGTCTTGCGGGATACTGGTTTTATTGATGACAACCAGCTTCTTCCCTTGAAAATACTGAATCAAACTGGCTGCTGGGTAGACCACAAGGGAAGTTCCACCGATAATCAGGAGATCAGCCTCTTGGATGGCTTGGGCTGCTTGGCTAAAGACGTCCATATCGAGAGGTTCCTCGTAAAGAGTCACATCAGGTTTGACCACCTTGCCACAGTCCAGACAGTGTGGAACCGGGCCTTCTAAAGCTAGAAAGGACTCCAAATCATAAAATCGCTGGCAACCCGTACAGTAATTGCGGTCGGCACTGCCATGAAGCTTCAAAACTTTTTTAGAACCAGCCATTTCATGGAGACTATCAATATTTTGTGTCACCACCGCCTTGAGTTTACCGGTCTCTTCAAGCCACGCGAGATAGCGATGGGCAGCATTGGGCTTGGCATCTGGGTAGAGCAAGTACTTCTTGTAAAAGTCGAAAAAGTCCTCTGGATAGCGCTCAAACATGGTATGGGAGACCAATTGCTCAGCTGTCAAATGCCGACCCACCTGAACACTATAGACACCGTCTGAGCTTCGAAAATCTGGAATATTTGACTCCGTAGAAACTCCTGCCCCACCGAAAAACACGATCCGATGACTCTGATCAATCATCTCCTGTAGTTGAGCAATCTTATCCATCTACTTCTCCTTTAGTAGCTCTTCCATCACAGCATTGGCCTGATCAAAATAAAAATTAGTTTGATCATAATGGATGCCTGTGTAGCTTGCAAGGTCAATCAAATTCTTCATAAAATCCTGAGAAGAGAAACCCGTCGTCCAATGGAGCTCTTCCTCATCAAAGGGCTTGATCAAGTGGGCCAGGGGGTTGCGAACTGATTTTTCTAACTCCCGCAATTGCTGGGCCGCAACTTTGACGGTATCTGGCAAATCCAACTGCACAATCAACTCCGTCAAACTGGACGAATTGACCACACTTTCACTGTGAAATTGCTGCAGGATAGGGTTTTCTGACGCATGCAGGCTCTCAAACTTCCAACGGTCATAACTGGATTCTTTGGAGTTATGAATATAGTTGGTAATATCAGGAATTTTCAACTGAATCAATCGCATAAAGATCCGATAGATGGCTGGGCTGACGGCACGAACAAAGTCAATAATCTGCTCATTTCGCAACTTCGCCTCTAAGTCATAGAGGTAGTTAGCCAACTGCTCATCTTCTGGATCTTCATGCCAAAAAAGCTGAAAACCAGTCGCCTCTAGCAACTCGGTTCTCAACTTTTGATTCATGACGGGTTGGATATTAAGCTCACGACGCTCCGCCATTAACTGCAGTAAGCTCACCAACAAATCCGGTACTTCTTCCTGCTGCTTGATAGAGCGCAGAGCCCGGCTGTAGTGATAATTTTGGAGATCGTAGAGCCATTCATCATGAAAGAATTTTGCCATTAGTCTGCAATCAAAGTCTCAAGACCAACTTTCATCATGTCTGTGAAAGTATTTTGACGTTCTTCAGCAGTTGTGTCCTCATCAGGATTAACCAAACTGTCTGAAATAGTCATGATAGCAAGCGCATCCACATGGTGTTGAGCAGCAAGATAGTAAAGAGCTGCTGCTTCCATTTCTACAGCTTTCACACCCCATTTACCAAGCTCGATGTTCTTTTCACCATAGTTTGAATAGAAGACATCTGATGACAAGACATTGCCAACGTGAGTGGTCATACCAAGATCTTTGGCAATATGGTAAGCCTTGTCTAAAAGATCAAAGCTAGCAATTTGAGGGAAATCGTATTGAGGCCAGTCGTTGCGGATGATGTTTGAGTTGGTTGCAGCAGCTTGTGCCAAGACCAATTCACGAACATGGACATCCTCGTTCAAAGAACCAGCCGTTCCCACACGGATCAATTTCTTCACGCCGTAGTCGACAATCAACTCACGCGCATAGATAGAGATTGATGGCATCCCCATTCCAGTTCCCATGACAGATACACGGTGACCTTTATAAGTTCCTGTGTAACCAAACATGTTACGAACTTCGTTGAAGCAAACAGCGTCTTCAAGGAAATTCTCAGCAATAAATTTCGCACGAAGAGGATCCCCAGGAAGAAGAATTTTATCAGCAATTTCACCTTGCTTAGCAGCAATATGGATAGACATAGTTTATGATACAAAGAGCGACCAGAAAGCGACTGAAAATTAGGAATCTGACGAGAAATCCTGATTTCTCAGTCAGATTATCTATTTTCCGAGCTTTCCGCTCGTGTTCAAATTAGAACACATGCTCTACCTTTCTTTTTTATTTTTTAGAATAGGTGTTAAAGAGGCAAAGTGAAAATAGGAAACTGACGACGTATCGCAGATGCTAGACAGTTTATCTTTTTTACACAGTTCTCCGCCCGTATTCAGTTCAGCGAATACGGTTAACCCATCCTTTCTTTTTTATTTAATTTGTTAATGAGTCCAAAAACGCAAAGAGTTTGGCATTCATTTCTCGATAATCGTAAGCACGAATGGCTTCAGGTTTTTGAACAAAGGTCAATTTTTGACTTTGTTCTTCTATAACCTCTTCACCGTCAGCAGCAATCAAGAGATCGACTGCTTCTGGATCAAATTCCAAGTGGGCTTGGAAGGCATAGTGTTTAGGACTGAAGCGAATCATCTGACGTGGACACCCTTGACTAGTAGCAAGAACAACAGCATCTTTTGTCAATCCTGGCATATCACCATGCCAGTGGCCAGTTTCAAGAGTTTTTCCAAACTCACCGACATGTGGATCTGTGAGTCCTTCAGGCGTCAAGGTCACTGGATAAACCCCAATCTCACGTTCCGGACTGTGCTCATACTTCGCTCCATAGGCAACAGACAGGAGCTGGGCACCCAGACAGACCCCAACAATATAACGATCTGCCTTCATGGCTTTTTGAATCAGTTCAATCTCTGCCTGAGGATCGTAGTATGGAAAAGCTTCTCGATCTTCATCTGGCGATTGAGGTCCTCCCATGACGATCAAAAAGTCAATCTCATCCACTGACTCTGGTAAGGTTTCATTCTCATAGACTTTAGTCGTGGTCACTTGATGGCCACGCTCCTGTGCCCATTTTAGATAAGCGCCCGGCACTTCAAAGGTTTCATGCAGTACAAAATGTACCTTCATCATTTCTTCTCCCATCTCTTTCGAATCACGTATGACAGACCAGCCGCAAGTACAAGCGGAATAGTCAAATTCCAAGTTTGGCCTGTAAATCCAAGGCTCAGGGCAATGGCTGTCAGAGGAGCTTCTAGGGTCGTCCCTAAAAAGACTGTCGCTCCTAGTAACATCCCTAGAGCAGGATCCAGATGAATCCCAAGGACTGTCAAAAGCAAGGTCACTAGGTAGCCAGAACCAATCCCAAGGGCAAATGATGGTGTCAAGGTACCCCCATAAGCACCATTGCGCAAGAGGAGGTAAACCATAAGCCCCTTCACTGCAAGAGTCAGTGGAAGATAAGGAATCGGCTGACTAGACAAGAGGGCTTGCGCTAGTACCTGGCCATTTCCCATAAAGATAGGGAAAAAGGCTACTAGGCTCCCCAGCGCTAGAAAGGCTAGAGGAAGAGCCCAAAGAATCGTCCCATCCTTCCGCCTTTTGTGACTAGCCCGCTTGGCGAGGAAAGCAAAGACCAGAGCCAAGGGAGTGACCAAGAAAGCAATCACAATAGCCTGTAAGAAGCTGCTAGCCGACCATGAGACTGCGGACAGGTGATAAACAGCCTCCTGACCAACGATGGACTGAGCAACCCAGGTGGCCAGATAAGTACTGGTCAAAACCAGTAGAAAATTCTGCCAACTGTAGGCGAGTCCTAAGGTCTCAAAGACGAACAAGCTACTGGCAAAGGGGACCTGATAGACCGCAGCTAAACCAGCTCCAGCACCACAGGCAATCAAGACTTTTCGCTCTTTGAGAGCTAGTGAGAATCCCTTCGCCAAGCGACCAGCTAGAAGAGCCCCGACCTCACGTGGGGCTCCTTCTTTTCCGACCGATGCGCCTGCTCCAACAATTGCCACCTGCATACCTGAATGAAGGAGGTGGGCTAAGGGCGCTGGTTCCCTGTCTCCAGCTAAGTCAATTTGCTGACGAATAGACAGGATCTGATAACGCCTTTGCAGGACATACCAGAAGCCAGCTGCCAAGCACCCAGTCACACACAAAACCAGAAATCTACGGAGACCTCCAACTTCTTGAAATTGCTGGAGCAAATCCGAACTAGCTTGGCCAAAGGCCAGCTCTTGCACCCCTTCTAGTAGATAATGACAGGCAATTCCGACCAGACCCGTCCCAATCCCTAATGATAAGGTGGCTAGAAGTAACCTCAGTCCGTAGGGTAGACTTTGGAGTCGTACTTTCATTGGATTAGAGTTCAGCAAGGATCGCTTTTAGCAATCCTTTGAAGTCACCTTTGACGCGCTCAGTCACTTCTACTACTTCTTCGTGGTTGAGCTCTTCTTGGAAACCAGCCGCAAAGTTGGTAATACATGAAATACCAAGAACCTTCAAGCCAGAATGCGCTGCAATGATGACTTCAGGAACAGTTGACATTCCGACAGCATCTGCACCAAGAGTCTTAAACGCACGGATTTCAGCTGGAGTTTCGTAGGTAGGACCAGTCACACCGATATAAACCCCATCATCCAATTTGATACCCAATTTGTCAGCTACTTTATGAGCTGTCTCACGGTATTCAGGTGTGTAAGCTTTGGACATATCAGGGAAACGTGGACCAAAATCATCCAAGTTTTCACCGATCAATGGGTTTTGACCAGTCATGTTGATATGGTCTGTGATAGCCATCAAAGTACCTGGTCCATATCCGATACCACCGGCAGCGTTGGTAACAAGAACTCCTTCACATCCCAAAACTTTCATGACACGAACTGGGAAAGTCACTACTTCTAGTGGGTTTCCTTCGTAGAAGTGGAAACGTCCTTGAAGGGCCAAAACCTTGCGTCCAGCAAGCTCACCGTAGACCAATTTACCCGCATGGCCGACAACCGTTGAACGACCCCAGTTTGGAATTTCAGAGTAGTCTACTACGACTGGATTTTCGATTTCTTCAGCCAGTTCTCCAAGACCTGATCCAAGGATCAAGCCAAACTCAGGTGCTTCCATTCCTTTGCCATTCAAAAAAGCAGCTGTTTCATTGATTTTTGCTAATAATGTCATTGCATATCTCCTTTATGATTTCCTTAAAAATTGGCCAATTTTGTCAAATGTATTGGCATTGCGAATGGTCAACAGGCGGTAATCCGGCATCTTGAGGACTTGTCTGTGGTAAGCGGTCTTTGTGTAGGTCTCTTCTGAGTATTTGCCCCAGTAAATCCCTAGATTCCCACGATGGATGATTTCATCACCGAGCGAAAAAGAGGAAACCAGCTCCCAGACAGCATCCTGATCGAGGCCTTCTGTGTAAAAGAGAACATCCTTGCGGGCCAGATTCTCCTGCCACCAGGCTGGTAGAGCAGCGAGATCTTGCGCATAGTCCTCAGCTGAAAAGAGAGAAAAAGACTGGATAAAGGGATAGCGATCACGAAAGAAATGTCCCAGCAAATCTACCAATTCTGCTTTAGAACTAGCTGATTCAAAGAAGATATTGCCACTATTGATGTAGGTCTCTACCTCATCCAGCCCGATTGTTTGGAGCTCCTCTCGAAGCTCTGCCATCACGACCTTGTTTTTCCCGCCAACATTGATCCCTCTAACGAGGAGAGCGAAGCGTGTCATCTTAGTTCAATTTGTCTAAGAAACTTTCACCGATCATGGCTTTTTCAACACCAAAGTTCTCTGCAATTGTCGCAGAGATATCAGAGAAATGTCCAACTGGAATCACACCATTGCCCTTGAAGGATGGGCTATAAGCCAAGAATGGGATGTATTCACGCGTATGGTCTGTACCAGCGTAAGTTGGGTCATTCCCGTGGTCTGCAGTGATCATCAAGAGGTCATCTTCACGCATAGCTGCAATGATTTCTGGCAAGCGTTCGTCAAATTCATGCAAGCAATCGCGGTAGCCGTGAGCATTGCGACGGTGACCGTAAAGAGCATCAAAGTCTACCAAGTTGGTAAATGAGAACCCTTCTTGGAACTCAGGAAGTCCCATGGTCTTAATCAAGGTATCCATACCGTGGCTATTTGATTTGTTGTGGCCCATATCGTGGTTGATACCAGCTCCGTTGAAGATATCGTTGATCTTACCAACTGCATAGGTATCAATACCCGCTTCGTTCAACTTATCCAAAACAGTTGGCGCAAATGGTGAAACAGCTAAGTCACGACGGTTGGCTGTACGTGTGAAGTTTCCAGGTTCCCCAACATAAGGGCGGGCAATGATCCGTCCTAGAAGAGCTGGACGTTCCAAAGTGATAGAACGAGCATATTCACAGATACGGTAGAGTTCATCCAAAGGAATAATGTCTTCGTGAGCTGCAATTTGAAGCACAGGGTCTGCTGATGTATAAATGATCAACTCACCAGTTTCCATTTGACGTGGTCCAAAGTCATCGATGACCGCCGTACCAGAATAAGGTTTGTTGGCTTCACGGATAACCTTACGTCCTGAGAATTCTTCAATCTTTGTAATAATTTCTTCTGGGAATCCATTCCAGAAAGTATCAAAGGGTTCTGTAATGTTGAGCCCCATGATTTCCCAGTGACCAGTCATGGTGTCTTTCCCAAGAGAAACTTCTTGCAATTTTGTCGCATAGCCAGTTGGGTTGCTTTCAGCTGGCACAGTCTTCAATGGTACTTCACGAGGAATATTTCCAAGACCGATTTTCGCCATGTTTGGCACATTCAAACCGACGGTTTTAGAGATGTGACCCAATGTATCAGATGCTCCATCTGGAACACCTGCATTGACAAAGTTATTGGCATCCGGTGCAGCACCGATCCCAACAGAATCTAGCACAACTAAGTGCATGCGTTTAAATTTTGACATATACTGCCTCTTTCCTTTATTAAACTAGCTATATTATACCATATCCCTATAAGAAGAGAGCCGTTGTTTGATTCGAGGCTGGGACAAAAGTCCTAGCCTCTCAATTATTTTTGGATTGTCGAGCAAGACGCAGTGGTTGAGTGGGCTCTACTACGCTGATTTCATCAGCTTTTACAGCCCTACTCAACTGTGCGGAGGTGGGACGACGAAATCGAATTCTAACGAATTACCGATTTCTGTCCCACTCTCTATTTTTCAATGATGACAGGACCATCTGGTGTCCCTACAATCACTTTTGAAATCATGTTCAAGAATAAACCGTGCTCTACGACGCCTACGGTGTGATCCAGTTCATTGGCCAGAGCTTCTGCATCCTCGATCACCTTGAGATCCAAGTCAATGATAAAGTTGCCTTGGTCGGTGACAAAACGTTGGTCATCCGCGATACGGAAAGCAGGATGGTAACCTTTTTGCTCAAAGTGACGGAAGAGATTTTCAGCTCCGTATTGCACTACTTCCACTGGAAGTTTGAAAGCCCCAAGAGTTGCGACTTGTTTGGATTCATCCACGATCCAAATGCAATCTTTTGAATTGGTTGCGACGATCTTTTCCATGAGGAGAGCCCCACCGCCCCCTTTAATCCCGTTTAATTGAGGATCCACTTCATCTGCGCCATCCACTGTCACATCGACCACTTCGACATCGTCGATAGCCTTGAGCGGGATGCCTAAACTTTCAGCCTGATCATAGGTCACACTCGACGTTGTGACAGCTGTGATCTGCAAGCCTTCTTCTTTGATGCGACGACCCAATTCAGCCACAAAATAATAAGCAGTTGACCCTGTACCGAGACCGACAATCATGCCGTCTTTGACAAACTCAGCCGCTTTAATTCCTACCTGTTCTTTTAGGTTTACCATCATAGACCTCCTTTTATATTCTATTACAGTATAGCATATTCTGAAAGAGATTTCACTAATTATTTGAACACCTTTCCATCTTTTAGTTCTAAAAGCAAAACCTTGCCCGTCCGCTGACTTTACGATAGAATAGAGATGAATCTACAGGAAAAGAGAAATGACATGATTACTAAAGAATTTGATACCATTGCTGCCATCTCGACTCCTCTCGGTGAGGGGGCGATCGGGATCGTCCGCTTGAGCGGGACAGACAGCTTTGCCATTGCACAAAAGATCTTCAAGGGGAAAGATTTAAGCAAGGTAGCGAGCCACACGCTCAACTACGGTCATATCGTGGATCCAGATAAGGACGAGATTCTCGACGAAGTCATGGTGGGGGCCATGCGCTCGCCGAAAACCTTCACCCGTGAGGACATCATCGAGATCAATACCCACGGCGGGATTGCCGTAACCAATGAAATACTACAATTGGTCATCCGCGAAGGAGCTCGATTAGCTGAACCTGGTGAGTTTACCAAGCGGGCCTTTCTGAACGGTCGGGTCGATTTAACCCAGGCTGAGGCCGTCATGGATATTATTCGCGCCAAGACCGACAAGGCTATGAACATTGCAGTCAAACAGTTGGACGGTTCCCTGTCTGACCTCATCAACAACACGCGCCAAGAGATCCTCAATACCCTGGCCCAGGTCGAAGTCAATATCGACTATCCTGAGTACGATGATGTCGAAGAAGCAACCACTGAGATCATCCGTGAAAAGACCCGTGAATTTGAAGCCCTCTTGACCAACCTCCTCAAGACTGCCCGTCGCGGTAAGATCTTGCGTGAAGGGATCTCTACTGCTATCATCGGTCGACCAAACGTCGGCAAGTCCAGCCTCCTCAATAATCTTCTTCGCGAAGAAAAAGCTATCGTGACCGATATCGAAGGAACAACCCGTGACGTTATCGAAGAATACGTCAACATCAACGGTGTTCCCCTCAAACTAGTCGATACGGCCGGAATCCGTGAGACCGAAGACATCGTTGAGCAAATTGGTGTCGAACGGTCGAAAAAAGCCCTCAAAGAAGCTGATTTGGTCCTCCTCGTCCTCAATGCTAGCGAACCCTTGACCGACCAAGATCGCCAACTCCTTGAAATCTCTCAAGATAGCAACCGCATCATTCTCCTCAATAAGGTCGATCTCCCAGAGAAGATCGAAATCGACCAACTGCCGGAAGATCATATCAAGATTTCCGTTCTGAAAAACCAAAACATCAATCAAATTGAAGACCGGATCAACGCCCTCTTCTTCGAAAATGCTGGGCTGGTTGAGCAAGATGCGACGTATCTTTCTAATGCTCGTCACATCTCTCTGATCGAGAAAGCTGTTGAAAGCCTGCAAGCGGTCAACGAAGGCTTGGCCCTCGGTATGCCGGTAGACCTGCTTCAAGTCGATCTCACCCGCACCTGGGAAATCCTCGGAGAAATCACAGGGGATGCTGCTCCAGATGAGCTCATCACCCAACTCTTCAGCCAGTTCTGTCTTGGAAAATAACAAAAAATGCGTATGTGTGCAAACATACGCATCTTTTTTTGGTTTATTTTCCTTGTTCTAATCGCTCGACGGTTTGATAAGCTTGGTAGATCAGGAAGAGCCCAGTAGCATTCAAGACTGGAATCGCAATCGGTAACTCGGTCACGATTTGTGAGAAGGGTGAATTTCCAACAAAATGAAGTCCAAACCCAGCTACTAAGTATCCCCAGCCTGCTAGAGCTAGATCCTTGCGTCCTCTGCTTGCTTGGACAATTAGGAAGAGCCCTAGCATAACAAGACCTGTGTAGACCCAATGAGACATGGGCGCATTGGCCACACGGCCGAGAATCCCTGACACCGTGTAAGAGAAACCTCCCGGCAGGTCCTGACGAATATAGGCAAAGTCCTCGACGATCTGGAAACCAAGACCAGAGGCAATCGCCAAGAGGAAGATCGACTTGATGCGACGGACGCTGAACAAATAGAGGACAAAGAAGATGGGAATCAACTTAAAGGGTTCCTCAAAGAGTGGCGCAGCGATGGCACTCTCGTACTGGTTCCAAAATTCGCTATTGGGAGCGATCGCTTGAATCATGTCATGGAAATAGGTATTGGCAAAGCTAGACAACCAACCGGCAACAAAGCCCCCACCTAATAGAGAAAAGAGAACTGGTACCCAAGACAACTTCCACTTCTTAGCAAAATGAAAGAGAGCCCAAATAGCAGGAAGTGCATAGACCAAAAGGATCAAGGTCGAAAGTCCCACAATCCCGTACTGACTACCAGACATCCAACCTTCCGTCAGCGACTGGGTCTCATAGGCTAGGCCAATCGCTAGCAAGAGTAAATACAAAAACAAAATCGATTTGCGTTTCATAAAAGACCTTTCTAAAGTGAAATGAAAAAGGCTGGAAGCCCAGTCTTTTCCGAGTACTATCATTGTAACAGGATCAGCTTAAAAAAACAATAAACTGAGCTCTCAAATCCAACTCCTACTTCAATACTGCAAGAATCTGGCGAATCATGTCTGGATCCCCGTCTGGCAAAGTCACTGTCTCCGCATGGTCCAAGATCCCTTGGGTAAATTGCGTCATAAACTCCTCACTATTGAGTTCATCCGCAGACTGTTGCCAGTGGCTCGGTACAGGATAGATCGTCACCGTCCCATCACCATTGGATGCGTAAGTCACATGACCTTCTGCGGAAATCGGTGTAAACAACTGACGAACATCTTTAGGATAGTCAACTCCTAGCCCACCAAAGTAAATTTTTGTACCAGCACTCTTTTCATTAATACTTAATTCTGTCGGTACAGACTTGATCACATAAGCCCAGACACGCGCAGCTTCGACCTGAGCTTCGGTGTAGCCTGGATAATCATTCTGATCCGACTTCTTCGAAGATTTAACCTCGCTATCCGATCGAGTATTCCACTTCTTGGCCTTACTCGTCTTTGTCGTACTACTGCTATCGTCTGTATCAGCTTGCTCCCGATCTTTCGGTTGCTCTTTCTTACGATAGTAGAAATTGTCATCATCGCCATAAGCCGGTGACTGACCAGCCCAGATCCGATCCTTGGACTTATCCGAAGCATCGTCTTTGCCCGCTTTCTGACCTTTTGGAAGGAGCAAAAGACCATAACCTCCAACACCCGACTTAGCACTAACCGTCATCTCAGCGATCTGGTCCTTCTGCTTAAAGCTCGATGCATCAAGCTCAACATCCTCGCTGACCAAGCCCTTATCATCAAAGACCAGTTCATTGCCACGACCATCGATCCAAGTCCCCTTGATACTCGAGTAGTCCTTAGCCTTGATGGCTTTCAAATCCATACCAGACTGTTTCTTTTCTGAAGTGCTGGTCTGCTTGGAATCCGAACTCTTAGGCGTCACCGTCCTCTGAGGACGACCACACGAAGCCAAGACCAAAGCAGAAAGCACAATCACAAAACCTTTTTTCATATCAATCTCCCTTCACATACCTACTATTTTAGAAAAATAAGAAAGGTGAGTCAAAGAAAAAGCGGAAATCTATAGAGCTGATCTGTAATATCAAATTTTTTTTACTAATGAATTTCACTACACGTTCCAGTGAAGGAAGCGACGACTTATTACGGAATATCCCTTATAATAGTCTAATTTCAATCCACGCTCCCGCGAGGGGAGCGACCACAGCGTTCTTTGCACTTGTTAAGCTAGGATTATTTCAATCCACGCTCCCGCGAAGGGAGCGACACAACGAGCATAAGGTTGGCGATATCTGGTTTGAATTTCAATCCACGCTCCCGCGAAGGGAGCGACGTGATGGCCTTGTTTCCTCCTTGCCTGCTCTTATTTCAATCCACGCTCCCGCGAAGGGAGCGACTTGTGGTCCTTCCACGATACGATTAGGCCAGCGATATTTCAATCCACGCTCCCGCGAAGGGAGCGACGCACCCACGCTGTGTACTCGTCGTCATTCTCCGCATTTCAATCCACGCTCCCGCGAGGGGAGCGACTGGACTATTTCATTGAGAATTCCCCACGAGTTTACATTTCAATCCACGCTCCCGCGAGGGGAGCGACTTTAAAACCGGAACCAGAGCGCCCAGCTAAATCAATTTCAATCCACGCTCCCGCGAGGGGAGCGACTTACCGGGAGAAAAACCAAACAACGGATTTATTTATTTCAATCCACGCTCCCGCGAGGGGAGCGACCGCTCCATTTATGCGTATCTATCCAACCTACGAATTTCAATCCACGCTCCCGCGAGGGGAGCGACGTCAGCTTCTTTAGTGGTTTTCGTACTCTTAAATATTTCAATCCACGCTCCCGCGAGGGGAGCGACCAACAGCTACACCATCTACAACAGCAACTACAAATATTTCAATCCACGCCCCCGTGAAGGGAGCGACTAACAAAATTGTCAGACCTTCTTTGAAGACAAAATTTCAATCCACGCCCCCGTGAAGGGAGCGACACCAACTTTTGACAATCCTTACTATAAACGATTGATTTCAATCCACGCCCCCGTGAAGGGAGCGACCCAAACCGAGAACAACCTCAAGTATTTTATCGAGATTTCAATCCACGCCCCCGTGAAGGGAGCGACAAAGACTTTGAATGTCTGAAACGTGCTAACAGTATTTCAATCCACGCCCCCGTGAAGGGAGCGACCTTAGACAATCTTTCTAAATTAGCGCCGTTATGTATTTCAATCCACGCCCCCGTGAAGGGAGCGACTGTAAGCCCTGAATTTATCTTTTTTGACCGTAAAATTTCAATCCACGCCCCCGTGAAGGGAGCGACACGTCGGTTGGGTATTGATCCGACTGACAACCTAATTTCAATCCACGCCCCCGTGAAGGGAGCGACGTTAAGTTGTGAATGAATATCTTCAAGAACTAATATTTCAATCCACGCCCCCGTGAAGGGAGCGACAGATCTTTCGAGCTATGTTCCTAATTTCGGCTATATTTCAATCCACGCCCCCGTGAAGGGAGCGACCAGTTTGGGAAGTACCGAATGACGCTCCGAAATACATTTCAATCCACGCCCCCGTGAAGGGAGCGACTTTACGCCCTTGCGCCTTTTCCGCTCAACACTTATTTCAATCCACGCCCCCGTGAAGGGAGCGACAGGCTAACGGTATTCTTAGACTGTCTGTAGTAAAATTTCAATCCACGCCCCCGTGAAGGGAGCGACTTAACATTCTTGTACGGGCAAAAACATTCGAATATTTCAATCCACGCCCCCGTGAAGGGAGCGACTCTTCATTTTGGAAATGAACTATGTCTTAAGATTATTTCAATCCACGCCCCCGTGAAGGGAGCGACACTAGTTCCATTACTGAAATCAATGCTAGCAAGATTTCAATCCACGCCCCCGTGAAGGGAGCGACCTTGGTACCGAGTACCCTGGGTCTCAAGTCCAAATTTATTTCAATCCACGCCCCCGTGAAGGGAGCGACGCTCCTTTAGGCCGAACGTAAACAAGGAATTAAGATTTCAATCCACGCCCCCGTGAAGGGAGCGACGGTTGAATGTTAGTTCTGGTTCATTACCCATCATATTTCAATCCACGCCCCCGTGAAGGGAGCGACTCGTAGCCGTGTTCATGATTGCGTATACTAAGTCTATTTCAATCCACGCCCCCGTGAAGGGAGCGACGGAACATTCCCATAGTTTCGAACATGGTCCATAATATTTCAATCCACGCCCCCGTGAAGGGAGCGACTACAAGATTAATCAACGTCCTACAGATTCTAATATTTCAATCCACGCCCCCGTGAAGGGAGCGACCATGGAACTAACATTCGGGTACGAAGAAGTATTTATTTCAATCCACGCCCCCGTGAAGGGAGCGACAATCTTAACGAAGTTATACTTATGGTGATATTTAATATTTCAATCCACGCCCCCGTGAAGGGAGCGACAAGGTTGATGGATTCTGCCTTGTCCGATATACCTATTTCAATCCACGCCCCCGTGAAGGGAGCGACACATTTTCTTCGCCTGGATAAACTTCTTGGTCTGTATTTCAATCCACGCCCCCGTGAAGGGAGCGACACCATCGTCGTTGACAGTAATTTTAGATAAGTCCATATTTCAATCCACGCCCCCGTGAAGGGAGCGACACTTCAACAGGGTTACCTAAATTATCTGTAATTTATTTCAATCCACGCCCCCGTGAAGGGAGCGACGATAGTACTTCTCAACCTCCTGAAGTTCCTTTTTATTTCAATCCACGCCCCCGTGAAGGGAGCGACATTGATAGTACTTCTCAACCTCCTGAAGTTCCTTTTTATTTCAATCCACGCCCCCGTGAAGGGAGCGACAGTAATTAAAGTTCGACCTAATTTGATTAATAGTATTTCAATCCACGCCCCCGTGAAGGGAGCGACTACAGCAAGGTAGCCGAGTTCATTAAGCCTTTAGTATTTCAATCCACGCCCCCGTGAAGGGAGCGACATAGTTGTAAGTGTAAAGTTACTACTAATATTCAATATTTCAATCCACGCCCCCGTGAAGGGAGCGACCTTTACAAGTTCCAAGAGAAGTACCTTACTCCAGATTTCAATCCACGCCCCCGTGAAGGGAGCGACATTGCCCAATTCCGAATCCAACCTAAGCAACCTATTTCAATCCACGCCCCCGTGAAGGGAGCGACCGAGTCCATAGGAACTTACCTTTAACTAAACTAGATTTCAATCCACGCCCCCGTGAAGGGAGCGACCTCATTCTAGTTCCTTACCATTTTCGAATATTAGTATTTCAATCCACGCCCCCGTGAAGGGAGCGACCATTAGCCCTTACTCAACCCTAGCGGCTTGCAGTATTTCAATCCACGCCCCCGTGAAGGGAGCGACATGGGATTAGGTGGACTAGTAGGTGTCCACGGTAATATTTCAATCCACGCCCCCGTGAAGGGAGCGACGAGTTTATTTCTAAATCACTTACCTATCTAAATTCTATTTCAATCCACGCCCCCGTGAAGGGAGCGACAATGTGCGTCCGGAAGAAATTGCTGTAAATATCTATTTCAATCCACGCCCCCGTGAAGGGAGCGACTCGGAAATTGTAAATAAAGCTTCTCGAACTTTCATTTCAATCCACGCCCCCGTGAAGGGAGCGACGTGTAATATCGCGGTCTGGTACATTCATAGTATTATTTCAATCCACGCCCCCGTGAAGGGAGCGACTATCGGACGTTCAATCCATGACTACCGAAGATTTATTTCAATCCACGCCCCCGTGAAGGGAGCGACCTACAGAATAAACCTGTTACTACTGCTACTGGATATTTCAATCCACGCCCCCGTGAAGGGAGCGACTGACCATCTTTTTACGTTTAAAGGCTTCCATACTATTTCAATCCACGCCCCCGTGAAGGGAGCGACAGCGCAAAGTTGCACCGTTTACGGTTAAAATTGATTAATACAAAGGAATTAATATTCCCTAAAATCCAATTTTGCCATTAATTTTTCTAATTTTTTGCGCGAAACTCCTGCTTTTTTATGAGCAACTTCGATTCGCGCTCCTTAATTTAAAGTATTAATACTCCTATATCAGGATCATAACTTGTATCTCGTCCAATAGTCTCCACTCGATTCTGCCAATTTTTTCCAAGAAAATAAAATCGAATACTGTCGGAATCAGGGTCAATAATATCTAGTAACTTAGACTTTATTTCTACAAATTCTGCGGGAGCAACTGAACATTCAAATACTGAATTTTGAACACGTTGGCCATAATCAACGCACAGTTTTGCAACATGGCGCAGACGCTTCCTTCCTTTTGCTGTTTCAGTATTGACATCATATGTCACCAGTACCATCATATATAAACTCCTATATCATAAATGGCGGATATGACTCTAATTCCCCACGAATAGCTTTTGCTAATAGTTGAGCTTGAACATAAGGTAAGAGCATCATTTTCACCTTTTCTTTAGTATATGGATGTTCAACTTCCATATGTTTTCTTTTCTGCCAGAGTTCAAGAAATGTTGCACGTCCTTTTTCTGATAGAAAAACACTACCGTTTTCCTTAAATTCAAAGTCTTTTTTTGATATTTGACCTTTATTTATCAGAGAAAATACGAATCTATCTACAATAAAGGCACGAAACTCCTCTACTAAATCTAAAGCTAAACTAGCACGCCCCGGCCTATCAGTATGAAAGAATCCAACATAACTATCTAGCCCAACTGCTTCCAACGCAGACTGACACTCGTAAGTTAATAAACTGTATCCAAAGGATAACAAAGCATTTACACAATCTAACGGTGGCCGTCTAGTACGACCGTTAAACTGGAACGTCTCTTTATCATTTAGGACAAAATCATTAAAAATTCGAAAATATTGGTTAGCAGCTTGACCTTCAATTCCCAAGAGGGAGTTCTTATCTTCAACTGACTGAACATGTTCCAACGCCCAAGTCAGCTCTGTGTTTACTTCTTCGAAGAGATGAGTATCGATTCGATCTCTATGATCTCGCTTAAAACGGAGAAGATATTTCCTGGAATTAGAGATTTTTGCAAGAATGAATCTTTGCGCATATTCTAATGACAGTTCTGCATCTGCCAAACGATACTGTTGCCTTCTAAGTAGAACATTCCCATTTGTTGCTCCAACAAATCGACCGCAAAAACGCCCCTGAGGAGTATGAAAAGATAAATTAATCTGATTTTCAGCACACAACTCAATTAATGATGGAGATGCCCCCAAATAAGAAAAACATACAATACCATCAATAATTCTATACGGAAAACGACTGATGACTTTTCCTTCTTGTTTTATGACGATATTATCTCTTTCTCGAGTCAAGTAATAGTTATCTTGCGTTAAATATAATGTATTAAGAAGCTTTTTCATAAGCTATCCTCACTTTTTAGAGCATGGAAAATATAATTATCAATATTGCGATTCTTTTTGCTTAAGCGTGGCATGCAAATATCAACCAAAGAACACAATTGACAATTTTTAAAATACTCAGCTTTCGGAACCACCTTTTGCTCATAATATTCGTGCATTTGAGAAGTTAAAGAAACTACTTCTTTTCGTAATTCAGGAGTAATTTCTATTCGTTTCTTTTGATTAACACGATGATAATATAGATAGCTATACTCGATTGTACACTCAAGAGTCTCTTCCAGACAAATAGCTTGAGCAACTAATTGAACAATATCATAAATATCTTTTTTGTCTTTTCCTCGCTTATATTCCACGATAACTGGTAGCCACTTACCGCTTCTACCCTTAAGCTCAATTCCTCTTTCATTTTTATGAAACTCAACAATATCTAATATCCCATAGAGCCCTAGCTCTTTTGATGATACATGCATTGCCCGTGAGATAATAACATCATTACGTTTCTCTTTTATATAAGGATCGTCTGCTTTTTTGTGTAAAATTTGACCATGAGCTGTCGCTTCATTATCCGACCACTGTTGTTCAATATGTATTAAACTCCATTGGCGTTTACAAAATTGGAAATGCTGGATACCAGACAACATTAAATAGTCATTTTCCGCGTAGACCATATTATAGTCCTTCTAGAATATCAACTTTCAATCCTTTATTTTCATATTCTGCCAACTTCTCTTGATTAAGATGAATACCGTAATCTTCATAAGTATTCTTTTCCTGGTTTTCTTTGTCAAATTCAAACAAGTCAAAAACACGCGCACTAGAAATATTTCCTAGTTTATTTGAATGAGTGAACCAGAAGACTTCCCTAACACGCATTGAACCTTCAGGACGTGCAGAAGAGGCATCATTTTCGAAAAGACTTACTAGCGCTTGCTTGATCACCTCTACATCTTCCGTAGAAAATCCAGTTTTTTCAGCAAAATTTGGATTAATAGATCCCTTCAACAAATAAACTCCGTAATCAACAAAGTATTTCATTCCCATGGTATCAGATGACCGTCCACTTTCATTTTTAGCTTCCATTCCGTTTGTACTTCTTGTAATCTGTAAACTAGAGATTACGATTGGTTCCAACGATTTAGCCATATTTATAGAAACTGGTCCACGAACACCAATTGATTTTTTCAAATAAGTAAAAACTTGACCGAATGAACGGACATCTAACCACAATTTATTAGCTTGTTCTTCGATATATTCATCAGAGTTTTTAGCATTAAATTGATTAGAAAAACGTTTTTCAAGTGAGCGAAACTCGTCTTCAATACGGTCACCAGCTTGAACAAAGGTTGGATGACCAAAATCTTGCATGCGATTTCTAATTTTGCGCTTGATCGCCACATCAGAAATTAAGCCATGTCCTTTCGCATCTGTTCTTGGCATATTACCTGATAAGGGATCACCATTAGCATTTGCTTCGCGTACTTCAATTGTTACCATAAAGTCAATTTTATTTTCTAACATAAGCTAGTTCTCACTTTCGTTTTTTTCTTTTTTAGTATAAAAATAATGTTTTTCGCTATAATAACCAAAAATAAATTGATAATCTAGAGGATCATTTATATCTTTATTCGTCATTAAAGGACTTAATAGAGAAATGATTTCTTCACGCTCTTTTTCCAATTTATTATAGATTCCTCTAGAGTTTAATTTGACTGTTTCTTCATAAGGTTTAATTTTATTTACGAGGTTCATCATCAGCTTAGCTGGTTGGCTCGTATAGGCATTCCAATACCTTTCAGCATTTGTTATCCTTTCTTGATTACCACCTTCTATTCGATATCTCTGAGCTTCCATTAACTCAAAAATAGCTAGTAATCGTCCAAATAAATAAGAACGATTAGTATTTTCATGGTCTACCATTGGATTAAACTCCCTTCCATATTGTTTATGTAGAATTGCTAAACTAACTTGTTGCAATGAATGCCAACATTTAGGATAATTTTGCCGATGTTTAATATTAGCTTCTAGTTTTTTAACGATCGTATTTGGAATGGCTTTTCCATCAATTAAGGCTGTCACTAATTGCTGATATTGATCACTCCGAAAACTATCATTGTCTAATTCTAGATAGCGTCCTCTATCCACACCATAAGCCGCATTAATAATCTCGTTGAAATTCGGTGTCTTTTGTTTATAAATTCCTGATTTTGTTTTTGCTTCCCAAGAATAAGTATCTTGCCAATTTTCCAGATTTTTTAATAACTGAGACACTTGAAGTTGACGGAAATATTTTAATGCGATACGACCATTACTTGTTTTATTGAGGATAGCAATATAATATGTAGCGTCATTGCTAAAAAATTTTCGCCCCTTAATAAATGAAGATCCAATCTCTTGATTTACAGCATTTGGTCTAATCAATTGATGACGTTCTTCCATATCATCTTCTTCATCCTCAAATAAACTATCAAACTCAGGTTTAACAATATCTAATTGACTTTTATTTGCCAAATCATCACTAAACCAGTTAATAAGATACTGTGACGATCCCAACCAAGTACTACTGTTATTATTTTCAAGCAAATACTTAATCATCAGATGGATTTTTTCAGAGGTTTCATAACCTACACTAAAAACATCTTCACGTTCCTTAAAACGCCCTTTATAAGCCTCTCCTTTATTACTAACAGAAATGATTTTAGCATTTCCCATCAGTCCTCTATGCTTATTTGTGATTTCCTCATTGCGTCCACTTATATTACAAACTCCCATATTATCTTGAAATGCTCTTACAAATGATATAAAGGATCGATGTAATTCTCTGTACGTCGTTACGGATTGATCTTTGAAACCATGGTATTGTACAATCGAAAATTCAATGAAACAAGCAGATAAATCTATCGTCTTACTTTTTCCATTTAAATCTTGATAAGTCACCTTCAAATTTTCTCTTTGATAGGATTCACCAAACAGAGAATTTAATACGATTTTTAAAAAATCTGCTCTAAGTATAAACCTCTGAATCTTTGTTAAATAATCTTTAACCTCATCTTCCTTACAAAAACTGACCCAATTAGCAAGTTGATTATGAAATTCATCATATTGAGATTGACTAATTTCTTGAACATAATAAGATAGCTTATCTACTAATGGATGTGGCGCCGGGTTGCTACCAGATCTTGCAACAGAATCACTAGTTACAGGAAAAATAATCGATTGATTATCTGGCATGAATTCTGCTTTATAAAAGGTACCATCTTTATTCAATTTGATGAGAATTATATTACTACCATTTGATTTCAGACTAGTATGGTATAGTGGAAGCAATACAGGATCATTCTCACCTGTTCGTTGATCCACCAAACCGATCACCTCTGCTTGTTCATATGCATTTAATAGAGAAGTAAAAAAATCCATTAGCTTTCTCCTCTCTCCATCTCTTCATATTCGTTATACTCATCATCAACTGATTTAATTTGACTAGGTATCTTAAAAGCATAGCTGGATAATGTATTAACTATTTCACATTCCTTCTGTGACTTAAACTTAATAATACCATCCTCCATAACTGTTTTTGCGAAATAAGATTTTAATGGTGTTTTTTTATCTGTTGGGTAGGCAAAGGAATGAAACATAATTCCTAAATCGATGGAGACTCCATCATAATAGGATGCGCAGTTCTCATATTCTTCTTGACTAATGTCATCTACCAAGGCAAAGCACTCTCTTGTTCCAAGAAAAACATCCCGTCTTCCACCTTTTCGAATAGACCTCTCCATAATCGCTTCATGTTTATTTGCCTGTCTATCCTGTATCAAATCTTCACGATTCTCATTCCAAACAAAATGAAACTTTACAAGATACTCTACATCACTCAAATAAGAAACATAGCTCAAGTCAGCACTGTAATCGTGTAACAAAGCACGAACACCTTGCAACTCCGTTTGTATTTGATTAACAACCTTAACTTCAGTTATAACATTTGTAAAAGTAGGTTTATGATATATACCGTCAACTATTCCTTGCAAAGCCTGTCGAGTCGGGACCGAGTACGACGATCTTTCACTCCCACCTTTAGTTGCTGGATTCGTAAACAATGCCCTATCGCCACGAACTCTAGCATAGAAATTTCTTGATCTATACAAGGTAAAATCCTCCTTCTGTTCTTTTATATTGCTATTTTTATTCTTGCTATAGAAAAAATACCTAACTCGTTTACATAATAAAGTTCCCCATCTCTATGGTAATTCCTTTCTTTTCATGATAATACCCATCTGATAACACTAGTACATTTCCATTTAGATACGATTTTGTTGCTTCTAAAATAGGATCATGCTCACGCACATTTACAGTATAAGATTGCAATTCCTTTAAGAGGCTTTTTATAATCTGAAATTCTCCTTCTGAAGGATAATCAGACTCACACAGCTCTTCTAACCGAGATAATTTTTCTATTGCATCACCGTATGGAACCAAAACTCCTATTGTATCGTTATTGATCAAGTTCATCTTAAGCCCAGCTGTTTTAAATGCTTGCTTCATTCTTCCTTTAAAGTTAGGTCTTAATTGGAACTTATTCTTACTTAAATAATCAAAAATTGACTCCCCATGCGATAAAGGATAGTCCATTGAAGATTGATTATTTGCATAGTAATATTCAAAGAAATCTTTATTTAAAAGTGAAGTATCAATTGGAGATGAAATTTTATGTAGTATGAACTCTGTTGCCTCTTTCTTATTTTTTATTTCTTTAAGTCGTGAGATATTCTCCTCCTCATTCATAAGGTTCACTAATGTAACTCGTCCTTTTTGACGCTTTCCTTCACGGTTACAACGTCCACTAGCCTGCACAATTGAATCGATTCCAGCATAAGAACGAATAACTTGATTAAAATCAACGTCTATCCCTGCTTCGATTAATTGCGTACTAATACAAATAATTGGTACTCCATTTTTTAAATGCTGCTTTATTTCTGATATCATATCAAATCTATGTTGAGCACACATATTTGTTGATAATTGATAGATAGGACGATCTGTCAGTTCTTCAAGCATTGTATAGAACTTATCAACTGTTTTTTTGGTGTTGAAAATTACAAGTAAGGACTCATTATTATCTAAAACAAAGTCAACTAATTCTGATAGGTTTGTATATTGATTCTCTTCTTTAAACTTTCTAAGCTCTGTTCTTGAAAATACTTCTGACTCATCATGACTTAACTCAACTATATCAGGACATTCACCATTTTTCCCACCGTAATCTAGACGATGAGTTATTGCATTTGAATCATAGGCTGGCTGAGTTGCAGTACATAAGATAATAGTCGTATTCATGACTTTATTTAAAAAGTTCATTGTTAAATTAAACAAAGTTGTGACTTCAATAGGTAAAGATTGCACTTCATCTAGGATCAAAACACTATTTGCTAAATTTGAAAAACGTCTTATATTAGAAGATTTTGTCTTAAATAATGTTTGAAAAAATTGGACCATAGACGTTAGAATAATTTGACTATCCCAACTATCAATTAAATAATCTAACATTAATGTCTTCTTATCATCATTATCATCATCTTGATGAATTACATTTGAATGATGTTCTAATACTCCAGCATTACCTGTTATTTTTTTGATTTCAGAAGCATTTTGCTCTAAGACAGATAAAAACGGAGTAATGTAAAAGAATCTTGATTTTTTCTGCTTAACAAGCTGATGGAAAGCATATCTCATACTAAGGTTTGTTTTACCTGCTCCAGTTGGTAAATCTAATCGATAAATTCCAGCTGAATCGTTTTCTCCTCTTTCCTTTACTCTCTCACTAATTTGTAAACGAATTTCATTTAGTCTCGTAGTTGGCTTGCCAAAACCTCTATACTTATCTTCGATAGCACTTAAATAGGACTGATTTAATTCTTCCCTTTCATCAGATTTTAAAGGTTGGACAATTATACCGTAAGCATTTATAGTGTCCAATATATCTGCATTTTTTAGTAACGATAAATAAAGCCTAATAAAACAGCTTGAATAAAAATCTTTTTCACTTTCATTAATCCACTCTAAAATAGACCAAGCTTGTTGATAATTCTCAAATGCTTTTTTGATTAAATCATCTAAGGAGCTATATCCATAATAAGATAAGTGACTTTCTAATTCTTGAGCAAAAGGTTCAATGTCTTCTTTATAATGACTGATTTCAGTCCCCTCCATTATGCGATACCGTAGCCTGTTGTATGTATATTTAGATGCATTTATTGTTTCATCTTGGAGTAAAATATCATACATTCCATGATGGGATGATATAACATAAGCGCATATTTCTTGAAATAACTCTCTATCTGTTTTTTCTACATTAAAACTCTTCAAACAGACTTGTATCTTTTGGAAAAGATACCTTGCTCCAGCCGAGGAATGATCAACATGTTTATGAGGATGCAGTAAGAGTTTATCTTGAAATTCTCGATTAGCTTTCCCTAAATCGTGGTACAAGCCCAATAAAAATAAAATGTCCCCTTGTTCAATAACATTGGCATCTTCTCGTGCCTTAGTCGCAACATTAAAAGAATGATCTTGAAGTGATTGAACATTCCCATTATTATCCTTATGAGCTAAAATCATAACAAGCCCCGCTAAATTCTAAATGTTATAATATTAACTACATTTTACTCCTTCCTTCCTCAAAAATCAATTCATTACATGGAGATATTCCTTCTTTTCTTGACTTTACATTTACACACAAAAAGGAACTCGCATGTACGAGTTCCCTTTTTCCTTATGCCCCCTGCCGGAATCGAACCAGCAACTACTCCTTAGGAGGGAGTTGTTATATCCATTGAACTAAGGGGACCGATAAAAAAAGAAGCGAGATCACTCCCGCCTCCTTGTTCGTCTTAACGACGGATTTCTTTAATACGAGCTGCTTTACCTTGCAATGCACGAAGGTAGTACAATTTCGCACGACGTACTTTACCGTAACGTACAACTTCAATCTTTTCTACACGTGGAGTGTGTACTGGGAATGTACGTTCAACACCGACACCGTTAGAGATTTTACGAACAGTGTACATTTCAGTGTGTCCTTGACCTTTACGAGCGATAACAACACCTTCAAAGATCTGGATACGTTCACGAGATCCTTCGACAACTTTCGCGTGTACACGAACAGTGTCACCAGGACGGAATGCAGGGATATCAGTACGAAGTTGACCTTCAGTCAAGCTTTGGATTAATGGATTCATTTTATTCTCCTATCTTCGTCAATCTTGAGGGACCTCCCTCAGCGGATAAACTGTATTTTTGTGCTTCCATTACGCACAGAAACTATCATATCAGATAATTTCAGGTTTGTAAACTCTTTTCTCTACTTTTTCGCAACTTTTTGACCGGAATAAATGCTCCACTCTTTTGGTAGGCAATAGGCGATGGCACAAGCGATGACAAAGAAAGGAAGATTGGCATAGCCAAATACTTCTCCTCCGATCAAGATCGGTGCGAGCAAGGTCGTGGTCGCACTGCCAAAGACACTGGCATAACCGATAGCGGCCACGACTAAGACTGGTAACCCTAGCATAGGAGCGAGAAAGACTCCAAGTGTAGCTCCGATCGCAAAGAGCGGGGTCACTTCTCCTCCTTGGTATCCAGCAGAGATGGTCACCACGGTAAAGAGGAGCTTCAAAATCCAGTCATAACTCTGCGCACTTCCCTGATGAAAAGCCACATCAATCAGATTGGTTCCAAGTCCACTGTATGTTCCGACCTTGGTCAGCTGGAGGGTCAAGAGGACCAAGCTGAGACTAGCCCCTATAAGGGCAATCCGGATATAAGGATTAGGCAAGACTTGAGCGACGGTTTTCTTCAACCAGGAAAGGCTAACAGCAAAGAGTTTCCCAGCGAGGCCAAAAGCCAGGCCAAGAAGGGCAACTTTGATCAAGGTCTCTGGTGTCCAGTTCAGCGTTTCTCTTAGTGGCACAGCAAATTTCTCTAAACCAAGAGCATGAGAGGTGAAGCTAGCCACGATTGAGGCGATGAGCGCAGGATAGAGAGCCATCAACTGCAACTCCCCAACTGTCAAGACTTCGAGAGCAAAGAAGGTTGCTGCGAGTGGCGTCTGAAAGAGCCCCGCAAAACCAGCTGCCATCCCGGTCATGAGAAAAATACGCGAAGCATCTGGAATCTTAATATGACGCGCAAAACGATGCGAAAGGGTCGCTCCGATCTGGACCGCTACACCTTCCCGACCGACCGAACCACCAAAGAGATGGCTCATCCAGGTTGTCAGCATGATCAAAGGCACCAAGACCAAGGGGATTTTCTCCTCACGCGCGTGTCCGACATCAAAGATGAGGCCCATCCCTTTTGAAGCCTTGCCACCAAAACGTTTATAAAGATAAACGATGACAAGCCCCGCTAAGGCTAGAAAAAGAATCAAGGGCCAATGCTGGCTTCGAAAATCTCCAATCAGGAGAAGACCTTGACCAAAAATCATATCAATAGCACCGACCAAGAGACCGATGAAGAGGGCCATCCCTGTTAGGATCACATACTGCTGTGCTTTTTGCTTGATAGATAGACTAGTCACGCGCCCTCACCTCCTCTTGGAAGTCTCTCGAGCGCTTCATCATATCTTGAAACTGAGCTTGAATAGTCGCACGATACTGTTCATCCGTCACGAGAGAGCCGACTTTCTCAAGTACCTCTCTTTCCCTTCCTTGATCGAGCACAGGTAAGCCCTGCTGCTCCTTATATTTTACAATCTGACCGACACAGACCATCCGTCTTTCCAGCAAGGCTACAAGCTCTTGATCGATCTGGTCAATGTCCTTACGAATCTGATCTAAATCCATGTGTCTCCTCTTTTTTTGGATATAAATCGAGGCTGTAATCCATCGATCCGGCCTCTTAGTCATTAATTTGCTTTGGCTACAAGTTCTTCTGCAAAGGCTTCTAATTTTTCGATGTCTTCGTCTTCTGCAGACAAATCAACTTTGACACACTCAGAACCTTTTTCAGCACCAGTCGCAGCGAAGCAACGGTCGAAATCATCAACTGCTTTACAGAATTCATCGTAGAAGGTATCACCTGATCCTACCACACCGTAAAGTTTGCCTTTGAGATCAAGGCCAGCCAAATCTTCGTAGAAATCTTGAATCTCATCTGGAAGCTCTCCATCACCGTAAGTATAAGTCGCTACCACTGCGATATCCGCATCAAGGAAGTCTTCCGCATCCACAGTTGTACACTCATCCACATCTACTTCGACACCAAGATCACGGAATTTGTCCGCTACGATATCAGCAATTTCTTCAGTATTTCCAGTCATACTAGCAAAAACAATCTTCGCTACAGTCATAATTTCCTCCCAAAAGCTATTTCCCGTATTATACCACTTTTTCAAACATTTTGCACGAAACCTTTCCCGATAAGCTGAAAGAAGGGACACGTTTCAAGAATTTGGACCGATTCAACCTAATCGCCCTCGTTTTCTTCTTGAATTGCTTTAATAGTTTTAATTTCTTCATCTAATTTCTTATCAAAATTAGCCTTATTTTTGAAGGGATACGAATAGGTGCGCCAAGTGTACCATTTGAGGCCTTCTTCACCCTTATAGTACCATTCGATTTTAGTGGGTAAGAATTCTTTGTTGTAGGTGATACGAACTTTGGAAAACTGACTATCCTTGATAGAATATCTACCTTCAAATTCTGGCGGATATTCCTCTTTCAATAATTCTTTATTTACTAAAGAATCTGGTGAGCGTGTAATTTGATAATTGGATTTCTTAATTTCATCAGTAGTAATTTTCTTACTTAATAGAACTGATGATAATTCGTTATTTACTGCAGATTTGTAATACTGTTTACGATCCCAGTCCGCTTTATAACCACCATAAACTGTATCGTCTTTCACTGCCGTTTCATCATTATAGTAATATTCTTTTTTCTCAAGGTCCACCCCAACCTCAAAATGCTCATCGGTAGAATCTCCCATTTTAATCATAATAAATTGCTTTTTCTTTAAAACATTCAATGCCGGTTGATTGTTACTACAACTACTTAGGAATACTGCAATAAGCATTACGATCAACACTACTACAATTGTTTTTGGAAATTCTAACCATCGTTTTCTTTTAGCTGATTGTTTGATTTCTTTCATCATATCCATCCATTCTACCAAAATAATGAACTTCTGTAAAACCGCTTCCATAGCTCCTAATTAGTGATAAATGCTTGCTGGATGGGCCTTTCTTATGTTAAAATTGACAGAGAAAATGAGGTAATGTATGAACGTAATGAATGAAATTCTTGAAAAGATTCAAGCTTATGACACGATTATTATCCACCGTCATCAGAATCCGGATCCGGATGCGATTGGTAGCCAGGTGGGCTTGCGGGATCTCCTGCGTGCGCACTTCCCTCAAAAGCGGGTCTTGGCAACTGGCTATGATGAACCGACCTTGACTTGGCTTGCTGAAATGGATGAAGTCAAAGATGAGGACTATGCTGGAGCTTTGGTGATTGTCTGTGATACGGCTAATACTCCCCGCATCGATGACAAGCGCTATACGAACGGTGATTTCCTGATCAAGATCGACCACCACCCAAATGACGATGCTTATGGAGATCTGCTCTGGGTCGATACTGAGTCTAGCTCTACCAGTGAGTTGATTGCACTTTTTGCTAAGGAATTGGATCTTGAACTTCCTGTAAGTTCTGCGCGTCTTCTCTATGCTGGGATTGTCGGCGATACAGGTCGCTTCCTTTATCCTGCTACTTCGACTCGAACTTTCGAGCTGGCTGCCTATCTTCGTAGCATTCCTTTTGATTTTACAGCCCTTGCTCGTCAGATGGATACGATCAATCTCAAAACAGCTAAGCTTCAAGGCTATGTCTATGACCATCTTGAGATCGATGAACATGGTGCTGCGCGTGTGACCTTGACACAAGAGCTCTTAAAGAAATTCGATCTACGTGATTCCGAGACTGCTGCGATTGTTGGGGCTCCTGGACGCATCGATACCGTGTCTGTTTGGGCTATCTTTGTCGAGCAGGCCGACGGTCACTTCCGTGTCCGGATGCGTAGCAAACGAAAGGTGATCAACGAAATTGCCAAACGTCATAATGGTGGTGGCCATCCACTAGCTAGCGGAGCTAACTCCTACTCTCTCGAAGAAAACGACCAAATCTACAAAGAGCTACAAGAAGTGGCTCGCACGAACGAAGGCTGAGAACGGTTTCTCAGCCTTTTTATCTTAGTCACGGGGTTTTCATTTGATCTTTCTTATGGTAAAATAAAGCTAATACAATTTTTAAGGAGACCTATTATGGAAAAAAATAGATTGTTTATCATTATCTCTGCTGCGGTAGCAATTCTTGGTACTTTCTTGCCATGGTATACCACTGTCTTTGGAGTTATTAGCATTTCTGGAATCCAAAATAGCGGATGGATTGTAATCGTCCTTTCTATTGCCTCTATCGTTCTTGCCTGCTTGAATAACATCAATACCCCTTTAAATAAAACTTTTTCAACTATCATCATTGTTGCAGGTTTTATTTCTACAATGGTTTCATTGCTTGCAACCTTCAATGGAAGTGAGTTTACCTCTGAGTTAGGTGGATTGGTTTCAATCGGCTTTGGGTTAATCCTTACTTTGATTGCAAGCATCGCTATTGTTGTGACTGGTCTCTTGGCGATGTCAGGTGGTAAAATCACTAAAGGAACCTTCGAAGAACTTGCTGAATCTGGTAAAGGATTTGCCCAATCAGTTGGACGCGTGACAACTTCTACAGTTAAAACTGCTGTAGATGAAATCAAAAAAGAATCACACGAACACACTGAGGGACAAGCTGATCAACCAGTTGAAGCACCAAAAGATCCAAATCAATCTGAACAATAATAAGATCATCATCGCCTTGGCTTAGCCAGGGTGATTTTTTTGATCATTAATTTAAATAAAATTAGTGAAAATACTTGTCAAGATCCTAGAAATTTGGTAAACTAGCTTAGTAACAATCTATGGCTCGGAAAGAGACCATGGCAGAAAGGAAATATTGCAAAATGAAAAAAGATATCCATCCAGAATATCGCCCTGTTGTCTTCATGGACACTACTACTGGTTACAAGTTCCTCAGCGGTTCAACTAAGTACTCTAGCGAAACAGTTGAATTCGAAGGTGAAACTTACCCATTGATCCGTGTTGAAATTTCATCAGACTCACACCCATTCTACACTGGACGTCAAAAGTTCACTCAAGCAGATGGACGTGTGGATCGTTTCAACAAAAAATACGGTCTCAAATAAGAACCAACACAAAACCACTTCCCTTTCGGGAGTGGTTTTTTTGATCTCTATTTCCTTTATTGTGAACGCACAAAATTAGAGGTTAGGATATTGATCCCAACCTCTGTTTTTATCTTAATGGAACTGCATTCCACCATCCACGATAATGGTTTGTCCTGTGATGTAGTTTGAATCAGGTCCAGCAAGGAAGCTAACCGCTGCTGCTACATCTTCTGGTTCTGAAAGACGCTTCAAAGTGATATCTTTAGCGAATGTTTGCATACCCCATTCGTCGTCTTTACCTGCATTCTTCCCAACTTCATGAGCAATGTCAAACATCATTGGAGTCTTCACGATACCTGGTGCATAAGCATTGACAGTGATTCCTGAATCTGCCAAGTCACGCGCCAAGGTTTGCGTAATCCCACGAACAGCAAACTTGGTCCCACCATAAATGGTCAAGTTTGGATTTCCGACAACCCCTGCTTGTGAAGTCGCATTGATGATCTTCCCACCATGACCTAGTGCTTTGAACTGTGCTTGAGCTGCTTGTGCACCCCAAATCACACCACCAACGTTAATAGCAAATGTACGTGTGAATTGTTCTTCTGTAATCGTATCAAGTGGTGTAGTTGGTGCAACACCTGCATTGTTCACGACAACATTCAAATCTCCAAAATGGTCAACAACCTTTTGGAAAGCTGCAGCCACTTCTTCTTTTTTAGACACATCAGCTACGACTGCAAAAGCATTATCTGCGGACAACTCAGCAACTGCTTTTTCAGCTGTTTCAGCGTTGTAGTCCAATACTCCAACCTTAAAGCCATCTTGCACCAAACGTTTTGCGATTGCAAAACCGATTCCTTGACCAGCACCTGTGACAATAGCTACTTTAGACATATGATTCCTCCTTGGTATCAACGATACCAGCAAACGTTCCTATCAGAACAGCAAGGGTTGACAACTAGTTTTGATGGGGTCTATTATAAATTTCCGACAAAACTATGCTAATAGTATACTCTTTTGTGAAAAACATTTCAATCTCTAGCCTATTTTTTCAAAAAAATAGTTTATTTATATGATATTTTTATTTAGTGATAAATGAACGAAAGCGTGAAATAGAGTATGTCTTTTACTCACAATGGATCACTATTCTATTCTGTAACCCCTACATAAAAAGCCTTCTTTCGAAGGCTTCTCTTAAACTATTCGTTTGATGGGTCCCTTTAGTCATCAGACTCTGCAAATACTTGAGTGGCTTTGACTGCTTTCTTCCACCCCTTGTATAGCTCTTCCTTTCGGGATTCATTCATCTTGGGTTCAAAGATTTGGGCTGCTCCATGAAGAGATTTTAATTCTTCCAAATCCTTCCAATAGCCTACGGTCAGACCTGCTAGGAAGGCCGCTCCTAAAGCCGTTGTTTCCAAGTTTTTCGCGCGGGCAATCGCAATTCCAAGAATATCTGCCTGAAACTGCATTAAATAATCATTTTTCGCTGCTCCTCCATCTACTTTTAGGACAGGGATAGGAGTTTTAGCGTCTACCTGCATGGTGTCGATGATATCGCGTACTTGATAGGCAATCGATTGAAGGGTTGCTTTGATAAAGTCCTCCTTGGTCGTTCCTCTGGTAAGCCCAAAGACAGAACCACGCGCCTCTTGATTCCAGTATGGTGCTCCAAGACCAGTAAAAGCAGGGACCACATAGATTTCATCCTGGTTCTGGGACTTCAAAGCATAGACCTCAGATTCAGGTGAATTATCGATCATACGCAGGCCATCACGGAGCCACTGAATGGCACTTCCAGCGATAAAGATAGATCCTTCTAATGCATAGTAGACCTTGCCATTGATTCCATAACCAATCGTCGTCAGCAGGTTATTCTCTGATAACTGCATCTCCTCACCCGTATTCATGATGATGAAAGATCCAGTTCCATAAGTGTTTTTGACCATACCAGGTTCAAAGGCCAATTGGCCAAAGAGAGCAGCCTGCTGGTCTCCTGCCATCCCTGCAATCGGCACTTGTCCACCGTAGAAATGGAAAGGCGCTGTCTTGCCATAGATTTCAGAGTTTGAACGGACTTCAGGAAGCATGGCTTTAGGAATGTTGAGAATGTCTAAGATTTCATCGTCCCATTTCAGTTCCTTGATATTGTAAAGCATGGTACGGGCTGCATTGGAATAGTCTGTCACGTGGGCAGCTCCATCCGTCAGCTTCCAGACCAACCAAGTATCAATGGTTCCAAAAAGTAATTCGCCCTTCTCCGCACGCTCTTGCGCCCCTTCAACATGGTCCAAGATCCAACGGACTTTAGTCGCTGAGAAGTAGGCATCAATGACTAGACCTGTCTTTTGGTGGAAGGTTTCTACATAGCCTTGGTTTTTAAGTTCTTCAGCCAGTGGAGCAGTTTGCCGTGATTGCCAGACAATGGCATTGTAAATAGGAAGCCCCGTGTTCTTATCCCAAACAACTGTCGTTTCTCGCTGATTGGTAATGCCGATTGCCTCTATTTGATTGGGCTTGATGCCACTTTCGATAAAGACCTCAGCAATCACCGACTGCACCGAATTCCAAATTTCATTAGCATTGTGCTCCACCCAACCAGCCTGCGGAAAAATCTGAGTGAATTCCTTTTGACTAGAGCTGACTTGCTCGCCTTTTTTGTTAAAAATGATAGCCCGCGAACTAGTAGTTCCCTGATCAATCGCCATGATGTAAGTTTCTTGAGACATAAACTGCCCTCCTGAATTAGGTACTTAAAAATCTTGTTCTTTCATAAACTAGTATACTCTATTTCATCTAGGATTTGTATCCATTTTTTTAAGAAAATCCGGTCTAACATTTTCCTACTACTTCTAACTCTATCAGAACAAATTAAAAGAGCCCTGAGGCTCTTTTAACTAGTAGTTCAAATGCTTATCAAGCTCTGCTCTGATCTAACCGATTTAAGAACTCCATGGTCGGACTGTCTTGGTAAAGTTCTTTGAGAGGAATCTTCTGATAGACCGCTATTTCATCCGCAGTCACACCATAACGAATCAGGAGATCATAAATACGATTTAAATCATGCCGTAATTCATCCGTTATGAGGACATTATCGCTTGTTTCTTTTGTTTTCCAATAATAAGATGGCAACACTTCCTTGGTTTCAATTAAAATAGTTTGCAACAAAGTCCCACCATGACTGTCTTTCTGAGAAATATCGGCCCCAAGTTCCAACATTTTCTCAAAAACTTTGAAAGACCGGTCAGCCTTTTCCTTAGACGAATACATCTCATATTGGCCATTCCAACGTTTGATCATGCGCCTGCAGTCAAATACAGCTCTACCACCCGCTGTTTGGAGGACTGGTTGACAAAACGGATTCAGCTCTGTCGGCTCTTCGATAAAGTTAAGATCTGCCCCTCTATCAATGAGTAAGTCTGCAATATCTAAATGTCCCGATTTGATAGCGACTTGAAGGAGCGACTGTCCCTGATCTCTTTTAGGTTTGTCACCCGAAACAGCATTGACTTCTTCAGGCTTTTTATCCAATATCTGACGAACTCCCTCTAGATCTCCTCTTCGCAACAACTGAAAGGTTTTTTGCATGGTTTTCCCCCCCTCTCATTATAGATAAGAATAACACTGTGTTGATACTTTGATCCTATCGCTAGGTTCTTCGTTAAACTGATTATAGCATTTTATGGACTCTACATTGAAGTCCTAAAGGGTAAAGATGACAGACTCCCACCGAAAGAGGTACAATTCTATTTCTCTGATTTTCGTATAGCCACTAGCCAAGAGGCTACTAGGATTTCGAAACTAACCAGAAGGATAATCTGAGGAAGAGAACTCTGAACCAACATAAGGACAGCCAGACTATCGATCAGCATATGAGCGAGGATACAAGGGACAGCTCCTTTCGAGTACTCCTTGAGCGCTCCAAAAAGGAAGGTATTCCCTAAAATCATCAGGTAAAAGATGAGATAGTTGGATGAACCTGCGGTAATCCAAGGGAGTTGATAGATAGGAATATGCCAGAGGAACCAGACAATGGAAAGAACCATCATTTTAGGTATAAAGTGCTTACTAAAGGAAAGATGATCTTGTAAAAACCAACGCCAGCCTACTTCTTCCAAACCTCCATATAATAAGGTCCAGGGGAAATAAATGAAGAAGGCCAAGAGGGAGTTCCCAGTAAAGCGAACGTTCATAAGCAGGATGGAAATCCCATAATAGATGACGGGGATGAAGAAAGCTAGGATCCAAGATAGGGAACTTTCTTTTTGAAGAAAGACCTTTTTGAAAAATTCACCCAAGGAGTTGACTTCACTCAACACCAGAGAAAAGACAGCCGCCACAATCAGGGGAATCAAGTTCATTAGGATAAACAGTAGTGAGGTCCCCATACTACTTCCATCTGGGAAAAACCAAAGGATCACTTGCCCTACTAGAAAGGTAGCTAAGAGGGCAGTCATTGCATACCAACTAGCGACTGATTGTTTTGAAATAAATTTGCTCATTTTTCTTCCTTTACAGTTACATACTTCTTTCTTGCAATCATGATTGCTAAACTAATAATAAGAAATTTACTAACTATAGATAGCCATACATCTTCATTCACTATCATCTGAGACAAGGAATTGATACAGGCATGAGTCATGACACAGAGCCATAAATTTTGCGTTTTATGATACAAGGCCGATAAGATAAAGCAGTTAGTTAGCAGACCTACTAGAAACGGAAACAATTGAATGACAGCTAAAGAACCGTCGATATAAAAATATAGTAGATGCCAACTAGACCAAGCTAAAAAGGTGATCAAAGTAGCTGAAAAATAAGGTATTTTTTCCTGCAAAGTTGGTTGAAAGAAATAACGCCAGCCAATTTCTTCAACTCCACCAAAAAGAAGAGCCTTGAAAAAGAGCACTACTGGCAAGACCAACGATTGAGTGGTGATCTTACCACCTAAGATAAATGGGAAAAAGTCAAGCAACAAGAAAACGAGCACCAAGCAATAATTTGCCAAACTGTCTTTGACTTGAAAAAAATCTTTTAAAACTTGTTTGAAACTAGATTGATAGTAACTAATGCTTGCAAGACTCCCCCAAAAAGCAGATGATAAGCCACCTAAAACAACAGCAATCATCCCCATTGGTGATGTAAAATCAACCTTCACTCCTCCTACTCTTAAAAACCACACCAGAAGGCTAACTCCTAATACTTGACCAAAGGTCCCTAACAAATACATAGATAGGGCTTGCTTTCTACTCATTCGCGATTCCTTTTTCTTTCAATTAATTTCCAGTGCTATCTACCTTAAACCCATACCTGCCAGCATTTCGTTTTAGCTTCTCCACTAGCTCTTCATTCCGCTTACTTTTTCCAAAAAAGAAGGGAACGGTCTTTCCATTTCTGAGTTCAATATAGAAAGCATAGCGAGCCCCGCCACCAGATCGTCCACGAAAAATTACATACGTGATTTGCTTGATCTCTTTCAGTGGGATCATTCGCCGACTGAAACATAGTGCGGCATGGATATAGAAGATTCCATAGCTAATATGGAAAGGGGCAAAGAAGGGACCTCCACTACGTTTCACGATTGCCCTTCTTCTCAGGAAAAGGAGAAGACTGAAAAAGAACAAGAAAATGAGCACATATAGAATCGGAGCATACTCCATTATCTTTCTAAATTCTAACACGCTGTCTTTCATCCTCTACTTCATCTCAACCCATTTTTCATTATCCATGATAAAGGGCTTAGCCAGACCTTCGCCTGTGTAGTCTTGGTATTTGGTCTCCAAGTATTTGTAGACATCTTCCTTAGTCGCAAACTTAATGGCTTGATAGGGCTCTTCAAAGGTCAGCTTTTCGACAAAGAGATAGCCGTCCTTAGCAGGAACCAAGACACCGACGTGACCGACAAAAAGGGTATTGCCATCTAGGTTATCATGAACAATAACAGAAAGCATGCGCGCATTTTCATTGAACTTGAAGTGAGAAAAATACTCTTCCATCTTCTTAGCATGGACCTTGACATCCGTTGTAGCTTCTGTCGGAACCCGTGAATACAGAATGTTAAAGGCTTCCTTGTCTGCCTCATCGAAGACCTTGCCTTTGTCAATGGCATCATTGTCCACGAACAAGAGTTCACTATCCGCTTTCATCTTAGGGATCTCGATGCGGTTCTTCAGAAGAGTATAGCTATTGATCCGGCAGTTGGTCCCGACGAAATCGCCCTTTTTCTTGGTCCACAAGTCACTGATCTTCTCAACATTGTAGTCTGTTTTCTTGAAGGTGCTGAAGTCACCCGTTAAGCCGACCGAGCCGACAATGCTATCGTAATCTGTTACCAGACCCAAAAATTTATCTACACTGTCCTGATCCAAATAAGCAGACAAGAGAGTCCGCACTTCTTCGACACTCGCCTTGCTGTTGAGGTTGCTGTAGCTTCCCTTGTAGCGCTCCTTATCTGAACTAGATTTCTGTACAGTGGAACTTGCCTGCTTTTCCTTGTATTGCTTTTGGTTGCTACTACAAGCCACTAAAGCAAAGATCGCCAAGGCACAGCTAGTAAGGAGCATGAATTTTTTAGATGGTTTCATAAACTGGTTCCTTCTCTATTGATTAAAATGTTTGTTCTATAAATTTTTCATATCGATAATCCTTTTCCTCTATTATAGTTTAAAACTAGCTTTGCTCCAACTATTTTTTACGAAATAAGAAAAGTTTATAAGTAACAAAAAAGAGCTGGCAGACTGTCCAGCTCTTTAATATGTTACAAAAATCAAAATTAAAATTATCGTTTAATCAGACCAATCTATTTTGGCATGTTCTATTGCGTACTCCGCTTCCTCTTGAGTAAATTTTCTATTTTCAACAAGTATTTCTAATAACCGTTCTTTCGAAATCTTGCCACCGTTTGCAGAAGATTCCGCTTCTTTCACAGCTTCCTCTTTCCAATCGAAATGAACTTTTTCTATAGCATAATCAGCCTCTTCTGGAGTAAATAGATCAACATTTACAAGTTGCCCAACTAACTTTTCTTTTGAATAATGAAACTTTTGATATGATTTTGCTCTTAAAACAGCCTGCTCTTTCCAGTCTATATTAAGCTTATTGACAGCGGACTGGGAAATATACTCTGAATACATGCCATACTTAGTAAGATAAATTTTAATTTGTTGCTTCGATAAAGGAGATTTCTCTGACCAAGATTTAGCTTTTGCATATGCCCTTGTACTTACTGGTACTAGTAAATTTTCTTTCGGTTCTGGAAAGCTTGATCTATGATGAGCCGCTTCATAAGCTCGAATATATTCATTATACATCATAGCTAACATTCCTAACATCAATCCAAACATTGTAAAAATAAATATCAAAAATTTTTTCATAATGAATACCTTTACTTATTTTTCTCCAAAGGAATCCTTCATTCCTCTTGAACTACATTCATTAGTATTATACCATGAAATATTGTTCATTTTTATTTACTAGTGTAAAAGTCTTCATACTAGTAAACAAAAAAGCGACCGCAATATTTCAACTGCAATCACTCGTTCAATGTGAGATAAAAAATAATAAAGGATTATTTAATCTTGTGTTTGTTCATCTTTTCTTTAAAGATGACTGTCATAATCCTGCGGAGCTCCTCTCCTTCTTTTTCAGGAAGTTCTCCTTGACGTTTTGCCACGGCATAGAGTTCAGGGTATTGCTTGGCTACACGCTCAACCGTCTTGGTCGTCGCATGCCCTCTGACAAAGAAAGGAATTCGTTTGATCCATTCCTGCGGGACAAGAGCGAGCAACTTCTTCGCTGCTTCTTTATCAGAAAGCTCAGCCGTGCTCAATCCTTGCTTG
The DNA here is from genome assembly GCF_041431935.1 of Streptococcus sp. 27098_8_99. Taxonomy (NCBI): domain Bacteria; kingdom Bacillati; phylum Bacillota; class Bacilli; order Lactobacillales; family Streptococcaceae; genus Streptococcus; species Streptococcus sp. 27098_8_99. Next base: position 240,205 of record NZ_JAPVYQ010000001.1, read on the forward strand.
ATTTGTTCTTGTTCTTTTTCTGTAAAATCTTTTAATTCCATAGTAAACTCCTCATTTGTTTATCTAAGGACACATTATACACCTATGGAGGGGAATGTACAACTAAAGAAACTAAAAAACAGAGCAAGGGCATGTCTTCCCTCACTCTATCTCTTAATCGTTAAATCTTATGAAGTATATTGATTTCCGATTTACTGTGGAGCATCTCCCTTTTGCTTTAAATAATAGTCACTTGCCTCAGTTAGTTTTCTATAATAATGATCGTAACTCTTACTAAATTGTCTAATCAGAGGAATAGCTACTTCATAGTAGTGATGGTCAATCAAAAATGTTTTCAGTTGATCTTGAATAATTTTCATTGGACTTGTTTTGTAATCATCACTGTTCAAATAGCGATCATAAATAGAAATTGTGTCCTTATTTTCATTATGCCACTTTTCATAACTTTCTACCGCAGCTATCTTAGCTTCATTAACCTCTTTTAAGGTCTTCATATTAAAACTAGAACTCAGTTCATCAACATAATCCTGTTCTTCTTTGCTTAACTCAAAGGTTGGAAGGCTATCTAAATATTGAATATATTTCTTAAATGCCTCTTCTCCATCTTTTGACAAGGGCTCTTGTAAAAAAGGTTGATAGGCAGCAAATAAGCATTGACCTAAGTATCCTGGAAATGCTCTTTCTAGTCTCTTATAAATGGAGTCCTCAGCTTCTATGACCGCAAGTTTTTCATTGATTAGATCCGTGTCTGCACCTTTGATATAGAGATCGAACACTACTTTCCGTTTCTCATCACTTTCTAGTTCTTGCTCTTTTCTTCTGAGAATACTAGATGCAGTAGCCCCATCTGTCTTCAGACAGTCCTTTATTTCTGTTATGGTTAGCCCTAATTTTTTAAACAAGGCAATCTTATTCAGAGTCTCTACATCCTTTTCTGAATATTCCCTATACCCATTTTCTAGTCTCCGAGGATGAATAAAACCTTTTTCTTCATAGTATTCTAGTGCTTTTCGAGTTAAACCTGTTATTCTTTGAATATCATCTCTTAACATGATCTTGCACCCCCTTTACTATATGATACTCCTGTCCCCAAGGGGCATGTCAACCTTTACCTTATAAACAGAAGACGATCATTATTCAAATCACTTTCATCTCCTATTATAACAAGGTTCCACGAATAAATCAGTCATTAAAAAAGAAAAACAGCCAACCAATGGGTTAGCTGCTTAAAAAAGTTATCAAGTTAATTATTAGAAGAATCAATATTCGAATTTACTTTAAATCGTATTTCCAGCCTTCTCCATCTTGGTAGTAGAAAAATTCAGACAGGCCTTCTTCAAGAAAGATACGAAGCATATCCTCCATATCTAAGGAGAGGTCTAGATTTGGCAATTCTTTCAGGTCCTCCCACCAGACTTCCCCCTCTTCAGAGGATATTAAGTCTCCTTCAAACTTTTCTGTCTTATAAAAGAGAACTACATAACGAATCCCTTCTTCCACCCAATCTTTCATTCCACAAATCTGAGGAGAAGCGATCCTTAAGCCAGTTTCTTCCTTCACTTCACGGATTACTGCTTCCGTAAATGATTCTCCCACTTCGACATGACCACCAGGAAAGGTAATGCCTGGCCAGTCCTCTTTTTTACGATCAATAACAAGTACTCTATCGCCATCCCTTACCATACAAAGATTTGTAAACTCAACGGTCTCATTCATACAGATACTTCCTAACTATGTTTGTCTTTTTCTTTAAGGATAGGATCCCTATTCTTCTTTTAGTTGAACTTGTGTATAGGCTAGCAAGTCTCCTAGATGCCTCTTATCTTTCCTAAATATCGTCATTGCTAGTAGCAAAACTGCGAGTAAAGTCGCTGAAATAGAAAGGATAATGGATAACACATCAAAATCACTATAAAAGCCATGAATCGTGCCCATATGACCGAGTTGCCAAGGTAAAAATTTGATGACATTTCTAATCAAGCTAGCCTGCACTGTTTTTTTCTGGTAGACAAGTTCAAGTCCCGCTTTTACCTTCCCAAAACTGCCATCATTTTTATAATCCAAGAATGTGAAAAGAAGCGTGATTGGCAAAACAGAGGTGAAGAATACAAGCCACTGCGACTGAATTTCTGTAAACTCTGGGACGCCATTAAAAAAGATGATGTAAATAAGCATCGAACCTAAAAACAGAAGAACTAGGTAAGCTAAAATGAAAAGATAATCAAACAGAAATTCTGTCATTCTTTTTTTTAACGAAATAGGATTGATTGCTAACATCTTCATCACCGTCTCCCCCCTTCTCATCTCCTATTATAATATAAGGGTGCGAATAAAGATACTATTTATAAAAAGAAGCCCGCAATCTCTCGATTCCAGGCTTCTTTCTTACTAATCTTCCCTATAAATAACAAATCCATTTGGTTGGATGATCAATCGATCATCGGAAATGGTCCCATGGCTGATCAGATCTGCTTGTCTTCTTTCTAATACAAATTCTTTCTTAGAGTGGTTAAAGTAGGCTTTGAGAATGTGACCTTCATGCTGCCATTCTACTGCCACTACATCTGGCTCTACTTCTTTCAGACTCACTTTACCATGCTGGATAACGCCCGCTACTTCTTTTCTGAGCTGGATCAAGTCCTTCATAAAGGTCAGCATGTCATTGTCCGCTGACACGCGCTCCCAAGGCATGACACGGCGGCAATCTGGGTCCGGGCCACCGATGAGAGCTAGCTCCGTTCCATAATAAATACATGGCGTTCCCCGTTGCAGATAGAGGAAGGCGAGGGCAGACTTGACAGACTGAAGATCGCCTTTAGCCGTCGTCAAGATACGCTCTGTATCATGGGAGTCTAAGAGGTTGAACATCACCTCAGAGATCTGCTGCCTGTAGTACATAGACTGGCTATTGATCTCCCAAATAAAGCGTTGCGTCTCCTTATGTCCCCGCAGGAAATAATCCTTGATACTCTCAGAGAGAGGATAGTTCATCACCGCATGGAACTCATCGCCATTGAGCCAGGGTTGGGACGAATGCCAGATTTCCCCGAGGATATAGAGGTCTGGCTTCTTGGCCAAGACCGCCTTGCGGAAATCGCGCCAGAATTGATGGTCGATTTCATTAGCCACATCCAGTCGCCAAGCATCAATATCAAACTCTTCAATCCAGTATGTCGCAACCTTCAAAAGATAGGCCTTCACCTCTGGATTAGCCGTATTGAGCTTGGGCATATAGCCTGCAAAGGCAAAAGCATGGTAAGACAAGTCGCGACTATTCCACAGATTTTCTGAGGAGACAGGGAACTCTTTGATATGGAACCAGTCCTTGTAAATCGAATCCTCCCCGTGTTTGACCACATCCTGCCATTGGGGTGAATCATAGCCAATATGGTTGAAGACGGCATCCAGCATGATCTTCATCCCACGCGCGTGAGCCTCTTTCACCAACTGGCGGAAGGTTTCCTTATCACCAAAATGTTGATCGATTTTAAAGTAATCTATGGTGTCGTATTTGTGGTTGCTCTGTGATTCAAAAATCGGGCAAAGGTAGAGACCTGTAATTCCTAACTCCTGCAAGTAGTCCAAGTGATCAATGATCCCCTGCAAATCTCCACCAAAGAAATCCAAGATTTGAGGAGCAATAGAGGCATCCCAAGGACGGACGCCTTCTGGCGAGATGGCTGGATTCCCATTGGCAAAGCGCTCAGGAAAAATCTGATACCAAACCGTCTGAGCCACCCAATCCGGAACAGCACAACCATCAATCTCATGGATAAAAGGAAGCTTAAAACCGTTCATGACGAAGTCCAGGTTCTCCTTGGTGTAGGCTGCTACACCTCGGTCCCCGTACAAGATCTTCTCTCCCGCTCTATCCTCTAATTCAAAGAGGTACTGGATCCGGGCATGGCCAACAGATACCGACACTTGCCAATAATCAAAGAGGTCATCGGTCGTCACCTTGTCCATTTCCTTGGTCGCCTCATATAGATCCTCTATAAAAATAAAAGGATCCCCATAGTGCAAGACAATCCGTTTGATATCCTCTTTCTTGGTCCGGATGCGAATATGGAGCTGGCCATCCTTATAAAGATAGGCGTACTCTGATTCAGGCCTGTGATAAATCGCTGTTAATTCCATCTGTCTCGTCTCCTACTATACTCTCTTTTCATCATTTACCGTTTTATGCAAACGATTCCATAAACTATTTCTAGTATACTACTTTATAAAAACGTTTGCAAGATTCTGAGAGATAATTTTAGATTACAAGCTTTTTAAGATTGTAATGCAACACAAAAAGCCCAGCAATTGGGCTTAAAGATTTTTGTTGAAGTAATGACTTTACCTTATAAGCATCACTTTATACTGTTTCCTACTAAAATATACTACAGATCTATATTTCTGTTAATAGTTTATTGAACAGTTGTTCGAGCTTACTAGTATCTCCATAAACTGTTCCATCCATATATAAGTGATAGATATCATCATCTAAACCAATTGAAATTTCACATTCATAGCCTTTCATCAAAGCTAAAGAACGGATAACTTCTCGTTGAGTACGACCATTTCCTTCTCGAAATGGGTGAAAATAATTTAGATTATCTAATATCTCAGCTAAACTTTTACAAATCTCAATTTTATTATTTGCGTTAAGTAAATAGTTTGAAAGCAAAGTATTTAAAAATTTTTCTGCCATATCAAAAGACTGAACTGGCATAAAAGCATTTCCACTTTTAGAGATATTTACTTGACGGTATTGACCTGCCCAAGTATACATTCCTTCAAAAAGAAACTTATGAATCTTTAAAATATCTGAAACAGTATTTACTTCAATTGGATTAATAAACAGTTTTAAACTTTGGCTTGCTACTAAACGATATTCTAATTCTCGTGCTTTATTATCATTTTTCTCATTAAATTTATTTATGAGAACAGATGAATGGGGATAAGTGTATAAATTATCAGGGTCTATATAATCATACCCATCATATATTTTTCTGACCATTATCCAACTCCTAATGCAACTGCCTCTTCTCTCAGTCGCTCCACGTCTTCTACCGTGGGATGCCATCCTTCAATCATATTGGTGCTCAGAGCAAACCAGACACTCTTAAATACCTTTTTGTTGTCAAAAATCACACCCATAATCATCATTTTTTCTTTATCTACATCTAAGGTCATATTCTACCTCCGTCCTATTATTATAGCATATTTTCAATCATTTTAGTTCTCCTATTTAGTACTTACCCTACACAAAAAGCCCAACAATTGGGCTTCTTCATTAGCAGAATAACTGATCCTCATTCCTTACTTGTATGCCGCTTTCCAAGACTTAGCGCTTGCTCTTCTGACATTTGAACAACCTTAGAAAAATTAGTATTGCGAGGCATACTGTCCAAAGAATACCAATAAACTTCCGCACTCCCATTTCTGGCTACATAAACTACTGGAGCCAGTTGAGGAGTTGGCTCTGCAGGCTCGACAGATTGAACTGGCTGAGCTGGCTCTACTGCTTGACTCGGTTGAGGGGCTTGACTTGGTTGCGTCTCTACAGAAGGACTAGCAGGTTGAGGTTGACTACTTGGTTCTGTCGGCACTAAAGATGGCTTGGCAGTCCCCTTCAGATAGTCAATGGTCGCATTCTTGGAATAATTATCCAAGGTAACGGTGGTGATCCCATAAGCATCTACCGACTCTTTGGGACTACTTAAATTGATTGGTAGAAGGTTGCCATCTCGATCAATTCCTACATATTGCAAGGTCACCTGCCGAGGAATCAATTCATCCCCCGTATATACCGGAGTCACCTTGTAGTCTAACCAGTAATTTTGGTGGGTGGCCAGCCAGCTATCGAGTCGTTTCTCGTAGTAGAGCATGCCCTCCACATTGCTATCCGCTGTCCCTTTATAATTCCCCGTATTGGTCCAGGCAGTTAGAGAAACCAGATTTTTTCCTTCATTGGTCAGACCACTAAACTGATACCCGATCAAATGCCCTCTATGGAACAACCAGGCCTTCTTTCCTTTATTTCCATAAGCAATCTTATAATTGTGCCAACCAACCGGATTATAGCTGAGACGCGGTTCTCTTTTTTTCTTTGGCTCATCCTTGTCCTGCAGCTGAATATGAGCGGAGGTCGCACGACCTAAATGATCAAAATCCCCCAGTACTAGCTGCTTATTGCCATTAAAAGGCAGTAGATGAAGACTCTGGTAATCGAATCCAGTTTGCTGAGCTTGAGCCCCTTGAACAACAACCAAGGACATAAAAACCGAGACTATCGCAACAATAACATTTTTCAAAAACCGTTTTGTAACCATGATTGAAACTCCCACATTTCTATCTAGTGATATTATAGCAGAAAAAACGGTTACAAAAAATTTATTTTTTCAAAAACTCTTGTTCATGACCTTACGTAACGATGTATAATAAGTATGAGGAGGTGGGTAATGATGACTAAATACAGAGCAATTCCGGAAGGATTTATGACGGTTGGGGAACTTGCTAAGAAAATGAACGTTACTGTCCGTACTCTACAATATTATGATAAAGAAGGGGTGCTTTCCCCATCGGCAGAAAGTGAGGGTGGTCGCAGGCTCTATACCGATAAAGACTTAGTGTTACTCCATCAGATATTGTCTTTAAAATCATTAGGTTTTTCTCTCAAGGATATAAAGGGGCGTTTGATCTCTTTGAAAACACCTGATGATGTTGCCAATGCTCTTACAGAGCAAGCAGATACTATTCGTAAAAATATTGAACAACTTAAGGATTCTTTAGTCGCAATAGAGCAGTTAAAGGCAGAAGTTTTACAAATACAGACGGTCAATTTTAAGAAGTATGCAGACATCATCGTCAATCTACAGATGAAGAATGACTCCTACTCTCTCATTAAGCGCTTTGATGATAATACACTCGACCAGATACGCAGTCGATTTGACAAGAAAAGCGGACTTGACTTTATGGACAGATTGAACCGCCTAAGTGATCAAATCGTAGAGCTTCAAAAAGAAAACGTACCAGCTGAAAGCGAACAAAGCCAACAGGTTGTGAAAGAATACTGGGGCTTGATTATGGAGTTTACAAATGGTGATATGAGCATGCTTCCTAAGTTGATGGAAGTTGGTACTATTGATACCGCCTCAAACGCTTGGGAAGAAAAGCAAAAAATCGTCAATGATTATATAGGACCCGCCCTACAAGTCTATTTTTCAAGGCTTGGAACAAATCCTTTTGAGGAGGTAGAACCATGAAAAACGCAATAGAGGTTTCTGGATTAAAGAAAAGTTATGGTAGCAATATGGTTCTTAGTGGTCTCGATTTTCAAATCAAACAAGGAGAAATCTTTGCTCTGCTCGGAGTGAACGGAGCTGGTAAAACAACAACGCTTGAATGTATCGAAGGTCTGAGAAAATATGACGAAGGCACTATAGTTGTAAATGGGAAAACCGGAATTCAACTACAGTTCTCCTCTCTACCCGTCCACATCAAACCAATGGAAGCCATAAAGCTCTTTGCAAAATGGAATCATACATACATTGATGATGCTATGCTAAAGGCCCTTGGCATAAAAGAAATGAAGGAGTCGTAATACATAGAATTATCCACCGGTCAAAAAAGAAGATTACATCTTGCTCTTGCACTTATCAGTAATCCAGATATTATTTTTCTCGATGAACCGACAGCGGGACTTGATGTTGAAGGAAGACTGTCCCTCCATGAACAAATCCGAAAGCTCAAATCACAGGGCAAGACAATTGTTTTGGCAAGCCACGATATGGCCGAAGTTGAAACCTTATGTGACCGCATTGCTATTTTGAATAATGGAAAGATTGTCTTTTGTGGTACTCCTTCAGAACTGACAGACAGGTTGGGAAGAAAATATTTCATCCATTTAAAGACCCGGGACGGAGAGGAATCTTTTGAAACAGATACGATCGAGGACACTTTGATTTCATTATTGGAAGAATGCAAACAGAAACATATCCAGGTATTGGATATTAAGGTGGATCGTGGCACACTGGAGCAGCATTTCATCGAAATGGCAAGGAGGAGATCGGAATGAAAGGATTCTTATATAGCCTAGCATTACAGTGGAAATTGGACATACGAAGTAAGTCTCTCTTGGTTACTTACTATATTGTACCGCTTATTTTCTTTCTTCTCATGGGTGGTATTTTTACTTCCGTTATGCCTGAAATGGGTAGTACACTCATACAGTCAATGATTGTTATGAGTGTTTCCATGGGGGCCCTTCTCGGCTTACCGCCTTCCTTGATTGAAACATACGGAAGCGACATAAAAAAGATTTATAAAGCAAATGGTGTGCCTATTCACTTAGGATTGGTGACCATGGTTCTCTCTGCCTTTGTTCATTTGATAATGACCTGCATAGTGATCCTACTACTTGCTCCAATTTTATTTAAAGCAAGTCTACCGAGTCAACTTCCCCTATTCTTTCTCGCACTGGCCATCTACATTTTCGTATCGTTGAGTATCGGAAGTATACTGGGCCTTACTGTAAAAAATCAAGCAAAGCTGACCATGATAGCGCAACTTGTCTTTTTACCCTCAATTATGCTCTCAGGAATCATGTTTCCTAGCAACTTACTACCTGATTTTCTTCAAGCAATCGGGCGTCTTTTCCCAGCCTTTTGGGGATTCCGATTGATGGTCAATCATGGTTTTGGTCTTGAAAATCTTTGGTATCTGATTCTTGTATCCTGTATCTCAGTAATGACTTGTATCCTCCTCTTGAATCAGCAAAAATCTAACTAGGTGCCTGAATAAATCCATGGCAACATTAACTTTTAAACAAAAGCGACGAGATTGTTACTTATCTCGTCACTTTAGTGTTTTTGTTGTCTTTATCTAATCTCTGTTATGTTATTGAAACTTCTTGGTCCCATCGTCTGAGAACATCCTTTAAAGGCTCATCTAGATAGGTATAGGCCTTGTCCTTAATCCAATCAGGTATGCCATAAGCAGCTTCTGCTATACTCCCGGTGATGGCAGCAAGAGTATCACTGTCCCCACCAAGAGAGATGGCATTTCTAATCGCATCTTCAAAATCTGTACTTTCAAGAAAAGCAATGATGGCTTGAGGTACCGTATCCTGACAGGTTGCGTTGAAATGATAATTAGGACGAATGTCATCGAGTGATTGAGAAAGGTTATATCCGTACTCTTTCTCTATGTATTCCCTGATGCGTCTCTTACATTCTGCCGGATCATCATTGATTGGTTGCTCGTAGTCGCCACAGTAGCCTCCAAAGTAATAACGACACAGAAAGATAGCATCAGAAGTCGCCATAGCTCCTTTGACACCCTCTGGATGGTTATGAGTCACCTCTGCAGAAATTCTCGCAAGATTTCTACGAGATGGCCAAGTACCTGTTCTTGCACAGAAACCACAATCCATCACCCAAGCACAAGGAGAAACACGCATGGCAGAGCCATTGCCAAAGCTATTATAAGGGGAACAATCATTGCTTTGAATCCATGTATTAAACCTAGGCCCGTACCCAGCATCGGGATACATTCTGCCATATTTCTTCATGGCATCAATAAAGTCATCCTTCCGACCACCGTTCATGATGGCTTCAGCAACAGCACAGGTCATAACAGTGTCATCTGTGAAAAAACAATCCTCACGAAATAATGGAAAGTCTTTCGTTTTAATATTGCCCCATTCGTAAACAGAGCCTACAATGTCTCCTACTATTGCTCCTAGCATAAGATTCCTCCTTACAGCATATCAGATTTCCAATGGATCACTCTTTAAAAATGGTACCACCAAATCAATCCACTCTTGAGGCAGATAAGCTGATAAAAAACCGTGATTATAGCCCTTTGCTTCATAAAGGATCGTATTTGGATGTAGCTGCTGAAATAATTTCGCCGATGCTTTCACACAGTTTAATTCTTTTTCACCATAGATATACAGAACCTGGGCCTTGCTAGCAGAAATCGTGTCCTTCAGCTTGTAACGTCCCATATAAGTTTTGTAAATGGTCACCAATGTTTTGATAGGCGTCCTTGGCAGATCCTCTAAATAATAAGCTTTTATTTCCTCTGGATAAGCCAGTTTAGGATAAAATTTGTTCATCATGCTTAATTGAAGTTTACAAGAGAATTTACTGAACATCAGTTTACCAAATAGAGCTACTAGAAAGATGCTGATTTTAGCTAACCTTGGTTGAGGAATACAGAGGCTTCCATCTATGATGGCCTTCTCAGCTATCTCGCTGTCTAATGACAAAAGCTCCATGGCAATTTGACCTCCGAGCGAAACGCCACCGATCGCAAACACCTTTCCACCACAGTTTGCTTTGACATAGTCTAGGATCTCCAAAGCAGAATCTTCAGTAGAAACATAATCGAGTTGATATTCTTCACCGTGGCCATTCAAAGTGGGTAGAATAACACGGTAGTCTTCTGACAAAATCCGTGCTTGACGAAGATAATTCCACCAAGAACTGCCACCGCCATGTATCAGTAAGATAGGAGACAAATTCTTATCACCAAATTCATGGAATTTCATATTTAAACTCCTTACTATACCAGTTTAACTTGTATTGATTAAAATCACCCATATTAAAGATAGTCAGATGTGTTTAAATTTGGGCAAATAATCGTGTCATATTTTCCAAAAATGATATTCCAACGTTTACATTATTCAGTCTTCTTCTTGTTCAAGTACCAACTAGGAATGATTTGATTCATATCATCATACCATTCTAAAATTTCCTTAGCTTGTTGTTGCATTACTGATATTTCTTCAGCTCCGTAAGGTACAGCCCATGACAGAGCACCAACTATGTTATTTAGAATATAGATAGCGAGAAGCTTCCAAAATAAATCCGGAACCTTATGATCAAAATATCCATCTATCATACCAGACGCAAAAGAGGAAGAGACTTGAGCAGACCATACAATACGATTGAATTCCTCCCAAGGATCACCAATATCAAATCGATCAAAGTCAATGATATAAATTTTACAATCTTCACCAATCATGAAATTCCCGATATGATAATCTCCATGTTGGAAAACCTGAGGTCTATCTTTTAACAATTCTCGATTTGCATTTAAATAATCAATAAAAATCTGACCATTTTCGTATTGAACGGGACATTCTTTGTATTTTTTGATTTTGTCATCAATTTTTCGATTATAAAAGACCTCCCACTCTTCACGAACTTCTGTTATAGGGAGTGAATGAATTTTTTGAAGGATTCTTCCTGCTTCTAGTCCATAAGTGTATTGTTGTTCTTTCGAATAAGTTAAAATGGTTTCTCTTGCATCTTTCCCATCTATCCATTCGTGTAAAGAATGTACTTCATCATCGCGGAGTTCAATGCTAATTGGTTTACACATTGGAACTCCAAGAGAAGCTACTTTCTCCATCATATCAAATTCAAATTTTTTTGAATCTAACTTCTCCTTATCAGAAACACGCAAGAAATATTTTTGCTGATATTGATCTGTCACACAATATTTTTTATCATCTGACCAGCCTTTATTTATAGCTATCTTACTACTAAAATCCATCAATAACTCCTCGATTAACTTTACAACATTACTATATTCTTAACTAATGAAAAGTAATTCGTAGTCCGTCCATTCTTTCACACTTCCTAAAGATACATAAATTTTGACCACGTTCTGAAATTATAATTTCTTCTTAAAATGAATAATTCTATTTGCCTCCTGAAATCCAATATTGAGATGAAATCTTATAGAATCCGTATTCGTTAAAGTACAGTCACTTGCAAATTCCTTACATCCTTTATTTTTCGCCCATTCCTCACATTTTGTACAGAGATTTTTAGCAATATCCTTTAAACGATATTCCTCGTCGACAATAATTCCTTCTAAGAATCCAACAGGACTATATTTACAACCTTCAACATAATCGAATCTGAGTGAACATAGTGCTAGACCTACAATTGTGTCACCTTCAACTTCAGTAAAGATTGCAGTATTTTTGCCATTCGTATATCTTTTTACTTCATCAATAGCTTCTTTATCGGTCAATTGGGGCCATAATTGTTTCATTAGTTTAGCCGTTTTTATAGAATCTTTTGTTATTCCATCCATATTGATGTTCCTCCGCAAATTACAAGCAAATGTTTCGAATCATGCTGTTACTTTGTTACTCATTGATTGATACCAATACCATCCCCTTCTACTTTTCGACTGTCTCAGATCGGAAGAGCAGATCCACGCACTCAGCGGTTCGGACTTACCGTATCATTTCGTCGGTTTCCTTCCTCATTCTGCGAGTCATATACCCGAGGGCACCTTCTCGACCTTCGGTTTCACCTTGTCGCATGGGCAGATCATCTACTTCTACTTCGCTGATGCCTCGGCTCGTACAAGCAGTGATACCGCCTCAACATGGAACGAGTGAACACCAAGTATGTCAAGTAGTTGAGTTGTATGCGGAAACATATCCACTAAACTATTTAACGATAGCTTGAGGTTATCGTTAAAAGGTATTACTTCGGCAAACTGGAATTTTCCAGCTCGACAAGCTGGTTTTTAAGCTTTAGTTATCGGAATCCAAAGTTCCATTTTGTAGTCTTTGCTGTGCATATCACCTTCATAGTAATATTCAAAGTCAGGTTTTTCTGAATGAATATAGCCATGCTCAGGGAAGAATACTTCCATTGCATATTTCCACCCGTTATGAATGCACTCCGGAACACTTCCTACTAATTCTACAACTGCATACTCTGCTTCTTCCACTTCCAAAACATCTAAGCCCATACTTGTGGCTTTATCTACATCATTAACGATATAACCAGCCATATAATTTATTGTGCTTGAATTTTCCACATCATGACAAACGCCCATACTTTGATCGCTTCCCAAACTTGCAAGTTCATCGTGGCAATATTTTTTATATAGCTTATTCCATACACTCGGACATAATGATGAATTGATGCTTTGTTCATTTACCCCTGCAACTGTAAATGCTTGTTTCTTTTGAATTGTAATGTTCATGCTTCTTCCTCCTCTTACACTTAGTGCTAACTGCACTCGTGATACTAATTTGAATGGTTTTCCATTTCTTACCTCAGAAGGAGTAAATCCATGAAAATTTTTAAAAGCTGTTCCAAACGAATCTGATGACTCGTATCCAAATTTGAAGGCAACATCAATAATCTTTTCGTCCGTATCTCTTAATATAATGGCTGCTTCCGTCAATCTTCTGCTTCTTAGATATTCTGAAAGCGTTGTTTCGGTCAGAATAGAAAACAAGCGGCTGAACATTGAATAAGAGTATCCTGATAACTGAGTTACTTTCTTTTCGTCAATTTCATCATCAAGAACTGTTTCAAGATAATCAATCGTATTGTTAAATGACTTGATAATATTCATTTCAATCCCTCCTTTCTTTCGGTTTATTTTAGTACAGAGGAAGACTTCTTTTCCTACCCTACAATATCTGTACAAGTTTTATAGGTTTCATCTCATAAAAACTTGTACCTTGCTAAATTCAACAAATTGAAGCTTGTTTGTCTCATTTAGCTTTCTTGGGTTTCTTTTCTGGCAGTTCCGCATACATACCTTTCAGTAGTTCAGTAATCAAATCCATATCCTCAAATCTGTCGAATGCATACATCAATGTCTTTGAACCCTCATACGGATAACGCAATTCTGAGTCTGCAAGAAGTTTGTCCGATGTCTGCGTTCTCTTTAAAAATAGTTCATTATCGCAAATGTCACCTATCAGCTTACCGTTAAAATATATAAGGTATCCGCCCATCATGGATCTTATGACAATATCACCTGCTGCGGAAAAAATCTCACGAACAAATTCATTAAATTCATTCACTATGATTACCTCCTTCAAAATCAAATATTCCTTACTTTATGGCATACTCTTTCCCTATTTATCCTCAAAATTTCAGCAATCCATTTTCATCAAATTGAAAATTCGGTCCCCATGAAACTTCCCAATAGTATCCATCTAAATCCGAAAAATATGCGTGATATCCACCCCAAAAAACTTCCTGTGGCTCTTTTACAATTTTTCCACCTGCTTTTCTTACTAATGCAATTACAGTCTCTACATCTTCTTTATGTTCAACATTGTATGCTAATGTAATTCCTGAAAATCCATTCCCTTTTGGTGGATTATTTTCATCAATATCTTTTGCTAATTGTTCCAAAGGAAATAGTTCAAACTTTGTTCCCGGAGTATCAAAAAAGCATACTGACGGATTATTTTCTCTGCAATCAGTCTTATATCCTAAACCATCTCTATAAAACTTTATTAACCTTTCCATATCTTTCACACCTAAACAAATACAAGTAATCTTGTTCATCGTTACCTCCTATGAATTCTTATTTGTCATACAATCAATTTACTTGCCAACTTGTAAACTTGTTTTATCTCTTTACTTTCTAATTTCCAGCTATCAAGCTCAATTTTAATCAACTCCGGGAATTTCTTACTAATATCCCTTAAAGCATTACCAACTGATTTTCTAACATATTCACTAGAATCTTCTTTTAATGCTGCAATTCGTCTGATAGCTTCGTTTGGATTTTCTTTAAAATATGGTCTGCTTGTCCATATTCTTAATCCTTCTGTTACTGCTCTCCTTGTATTAGGATTATTGTTTTTTAACCATTCATCAATTATTGGAAGTGCTTTTTCATATCCTTTTTTCTTGCAGAATTCATCAAATGCCTTTGCCAACACTTCCTGAACTCTCCAATTATCATCTTTGGAAACTTCATCTCTCATAAATGCTAAAATATCATCTTGTTCTGATAAATATCCAAAAAGAAATACACTGTACATTCTAACTTGATATACATTGGATTTAAAGCCTAGAAATGCTAATTCTTTGGTATACGCATTATCGTTTGATTGATAGTCAGCAAGAGCTCTTTTTTCTTCTTCTTTAAATCCATTTTCTATTAAAGAAAGTTCTTTTTCCAAACTTAAAATATATTCTTTCAAGCAATTTCACCCCACACTGAATTTTAATTAGTTTTCGATTTTTGGTTCAAGTTTATTTAAATAATCTTGGATCTCATGAACTAATCTTAATATTGTTTACTTCCTTTTCATTTCCTGCAGGATTTAGACCAATAACCAAAACACAATCTTTTCAGATGTTGAGTTATCAAATTCAAAACCTCTAACTCCAAGTTTTGGATCTTTCTTTTTTACATCTAAAGCACCTTTTGTTTTTTTATAAACTCATTAATTGTTGAACTATTTGTCATAATTATAACTCCATTATTTACAGCTTTTTATAACTAAAAATATGAAAAATAAAGTTACCAGTAGTACCTTTTCTCACTTAGATATTGTTCTTTTTGTTCTCTAGAATTTTCATGATTTCTAATTCCTAGTAATTCGTCTGTTGAAGAAACTATTGGGTCGATCCAGTCAGCTTTGGATCTAATCCAATCAATTTCCTCTTTACTAAGTTTCCCTGCTATCTCCAATTTATCAGCCATCAATCTTAAATCATTTGCTGTTTGAAAATCTTCTAGCATATTAAGAAGAGACGTTGTCCGCTTCTTCTCTTCTTCGATTCTATTTTGTAATTTTCTTTTTCGCTCCTGCTCCTCTTCATATAGTCTTGCTCTCTCTTCACGTTCAAGTCGTAAGTTCTTAACTTTATAATACTCTTGGTAAATTAAAATAATTAATTCTGGGATTGATTGTTCAAGTGTGAATTCTTTAGTATCTTTAATGTATTTACCATCTATTATCTTAAATCGAAATTTTCCATTTGGAATATAGTCATACTTCTTTATTCTTGGTTTAAAAGCATATCTATTAAACTTAACGCTATCATTGTACTCTGCTAGTTCTTTAGCTTCTTCTTTTGTTAATTCATGAGTTACTTTGTCTGTTGATTCTATAACTTCAAAACAAACAATATCCTTTTCAATTTGAATATCCCAATTTGAAGTTACATTATCGCCGATTTTTTCAATTACAGTAACTAGTGTATCTAAAAAGCGATATAAACGCGGAAGAGAATTTAGTGAAATACTATTTACAAATTTAGGTTCTTTTAAATCATTATATCTGTGCCTAGAATCAAAGTAAGGATTAGAAGCAGCTTTTTCCCTCTTATTTCACTCTGCAATTTTATCCCTTAGATTAGCTACAGATTTATGTAATCTCTTATTTGGAGACTGATTTAGATTTGAAACTGCTTCAATAATACGCTCTATTTTATCGTCCTCTATAAATGATAATGAACTTCTTATACTAGTTGTATCAAGTTTAACAGTATCTTCTTTTTTATCTTCCGTACTATCTTCTTTATGTTTAGCAGCTTTAATTCTACTGTTCTTTAAACTTTTTCTATCAATATGAACCTCATTTACGTCATTTTGTGGTAATGGAACAATAAGTTCACTTAAGTCTTGTCCAGCATTCTTACGATACCAATAACTACCCTTTGGAATTGGGATTTCAAATTCTTTACATTTCTTGAGTAAGTCAGAATAACTTAAATCATATTTCAATGAAACTTGTTTCGCACTTATCTCCCAGATTTCTTCATAGAGTTCTTCTCTAGAAAAGGTCTTTATCATCTTCATTTGAAACACCTTTACCCTTATATTTTACATCACCATTTTTATATTTACCAAGCGAAAACGCAAATTCAAAAACTTCTAATTCTTCACTTCTGCATTTTCGCTTAATATAAAAAGTAAATCTTGTTTTAAACCGTTAAATTCCTCTATAATTTTATCTAAACTAGTTTCAATATTCTCAACACAGATCTCTGATAGTTTTCCGTGGTTGTATGAAATCATTCTTTCAGCGATAATATGATATGACCAACTCTCAGTGAAACGTCTGTCTCTTTCTTCGTTATGAATAGCAAAACCAATTGGAAGAAGATTATTTCTAAGACCTATCGCAACTGCTTGTGAACTTATGCCTAAATAATCACCAGCAATTTTTAATGTGATTTTATTTAATTTTCTAATATCTTCGTCGGTATATTTCGGCATGTTAGTACTCCTTTGTTATAATTCAAAATGCAATATCATCTATGTAAAAATATCTTAATACGATGCTATCTAGTCGCTTTCCCTAATAATAAAATTAATATGTAGCATACCATACTCTAAAAGCTAATTATCTAAAAGCTATTCAATGAAAATTGATTCTCAATCAAAAACAATCTCTTCAAATTCATAGTTACGATGTTTTCTATGAAATCCCAAAAATATTTTTCGGTAAATTACCTTTTACTATAGTTCTTTTCTTTTTCTGTAAGGTGAAAAACACCATTTAAAAGTAAATCCATTAGTTGGCTCCAGACTAGACGTAAATAGTTATTTATTATCTAAATCAAAACCAATCTGCCAAAATCCCATATCAAGAATTTTCATTTGAGGATATAGCATGTCAGCAACAATAAATTTTTGGGGGACTGAATCTAATTGTTCTATGTTGTTCTCATAAAAAATTACTAGTTGTAAAATAGATTTAATTTTATAGGTTCCAATGACAACCTTTTGTGATTTTAATCCAAAAACAAAATATCTATCATATGCTGGAACACAACCAAGTGTGGCCATTTCGATATATCTATGTGATTACAATTAATTTTAACTATCTAAAAAATCTTTCAAAATTTCAAAAACTTCATTTTGATTCAACAAAATATCATCATTTTGAGGAATAGTTAATATCACAGACTCAAGTTCTATCACAAAACGGTGCATATCTGCTTTCACCGTGTCACTAGAGGTTATATTTGATAGCTTTTCACTCCCTACTAATAGAGCTGTTAATCGAGTAATATCGTTCAAATGTTTTTTTATGGCTTTACTTAAACCTTGAATACCTGTGGCAGAGCGTTCTCTCATATCCAACCAAGCTTTAGCCTTGAAAATAATTAAACCACGATTACTCAACACCGAGTATCCCTGAATGGATTCTTTTTCATGCACCAATATATTATAATAATCCTTATCCAATAATAAGGCCGACAAACTAGCATCTTCATCAAAATGTAAGGGTGTTTCTCTCCCCTCCTTCTTTAATGGGTATTCTGGTAAAATACTAAATAGTTCAATCATAGAAGGAAACTCAGGTTTATTTGTTGTAAATCGAAATAATTGCGCTTTTTCATCCTTCTGACTTCCTTGATATTCTCCCAATTCTAAAAAGTGATTCAAGGTATCATAAAATTCCTTATTTTTTAATTCATCTATGATGACCATATCATAATCTTTTGTTGTCCGACTTTTAAACCCTTGCGAGTCCAATACAATAGAGGTTGCAGTCCCTCCAATCAAAACATAATAGTCTTGAAAATTCGCAAACATTTCTTGAAAAATAGCTTTCGTATTAGCTGGCATCATCTTCTCCTAGATACTGTAATATATTATTTTTTAGTACTTCAATCTCTTCCTCCACACGTGGATCATCATCATCTTTTAAGGTCAAATAAAGAGAAATAGGATCTACAAACTGTCTATCTTGATTTTCTTTAAAATCGTTCCAAAATTCAGATACAAAAGGACTATATCGCCATATCTCTAATACCTTGCCTTCTAAAACATGCTGAGACAATGGCAAGGATAATTTATTGAATTGTCTATGTGATATGACATAGCTACTATTTTCATCCGATTCAGCTAAAAAGGTCAAATAGGATAAAGCATACGTACCACCGTATAGAATCCTAGAAGCAGATTTTATATTCTTCAGATCTACATCTGGCAATAAGAGCCGTTTTTTGATGGGATTAAATAAATAGGGCTCTGATTTTAAGAATAATTCTTTCTTTGATGCAGTATAGGTGTAAAGTTTATTTGGCTTATTTAACCAATCTAAAGTTTTAAAAGTCCTCAAGCACCTATAAATCGTTGAGTTTGGAAGTCCAGTTACCTGTGAAAGCATATCAACATCTACTACTTTTTGACCTTTTGTCAATAAAAAGGCAATCCAAGTTAATTGTTCGCTAGGTGTTAATTCTTTAGATGTTGCAACATCATCATTAGCATTCAATACTAATCCCATTGGAGGAAAAAAGAGATTTCCCTTGAAATCTACAAAAGGAACTCTAGCTTGAAGGAGTTGTTTTTTTTCAATGTCAGATAGCTTTGAAAATACCAAAATAACGTCCATGCTAGCTTTTTCACCCATAATACGAGCTTGAGTGACAAATGAGTCTAAACTTCCTCTTCTCTTTTCTTTAATCAATAAAAATGACTCCTTATGAAACTTCATTTGGACATATTGAAATCTTTTTTCAAAACTAATTGGTAAAGTTAAAGCTATTTTTTCAACACTTACATTAATATAAAACGATTGAAAAATAGAAATTATCTTTTGAACATTCATTGTTTTTCCTTTTTATCATTTTTTACGTATTTTATCAATTTAAATGATAAAATGCAAGTTTTTTGATAATAAAAAGTGACTTACAAAAACTATAAGTCACCAAAATATTAGAAAATTTCAAGTAAAGACTCTCTGTTTCGTCGTATAAGCAAAACTCATGGCACTATCTGCCTGAGAAAACCGTCTTCCATCAACATTAGTTTCCGATACCAGAAATCAATCATCTGGATAGACCTCCTTAACAAAAAACACATGACCATAAGTAACAAAGGTCCTATGATTGTCACCGACAAATGAGATAATAACTTCAGCTCTTGGAATAGAGCCTGTTTCACCACCCAGAATTGCTGTGATTGCCACCATGTCTTGAGCATTTCCCATGGTGTTGATATTAGGAATCTTTTCCCCATTTCTGCCCTTGAATTTTATTCCTAACTGCTTGATCCGAGCTGCTACTTCCCAAGTACACTAGCCATAGCATAACAATACCATCGCTACCTCCTGAAATCGAGTTACCATCCCTTCGAACACTTTCAAAAGCCTTAGAATCACTTTGAGCCGTACCTCTGTTTGGCTGACAAAAAACCTTTTCAATCTGGTAATACTACTCTGTCTCTCTGGTCTTGCATTCTAGTAACTTGTCTCCTGAATTACCCTACCAGAAGGTTAGAAAGAACTGGGCGAGACTAACTGAACTACCCGTATTTCCAAAGAAATCATAAAGCCAATTGGTATAATGGGGATTGTCCTCCCAACTAAGACTAAGAGACAGCTCTTGGCGGTCTTTAAGAACCGCATAAATCACCTTGACTTTCAGTTTCATGTCCCTCGTTCATCCTCAAAGAGAATCTTTGGGATCTTGTAATAGCGCCAGACGTTTGATATTGATTTGCTGTAATCTTTTTCATGAGATACCTCCCCACTCTTTTATCTCCAGTTCATCACCTGGTTGGATTTGAACCAAACCACCCTTTTCCAAATCAGCCATCACAGTTGTTGCTTCAACAATATCCAGGTCCATTTGTCGGACTAGATAAGAAATCACGATATGATGTGATGACTGCATTTCTTTCTACAAAATTTCTCCTT
This sequence comes from Streptococcus sp. 27098_8_99, assembly GCF_041431935.1. Lineage (NCBI taxonomy): Bacteria > Bacillati > Bacillota > Bacilli > Lactobacillales > Streptococcaceae > Streptococcus > Streptococcus sp. 27098_8_99. The sequence continues at coordinate 260,648 of NZ_JAPVYQ010000001.1, forward strand.
AAACGCAAAAAAAATCGAGAACCATATAGAATAGTTCTCGGTTGAGATATAAATATTTATTGTTGTATTCATTTATCCGATATGTGAACGATATCCACATATACATTTACTTCTATGTACCATTTTAGGACTTTTTTGATGTCAAAATTGCCTTTATCTACAAAGACAAAATACTTGTAAAATAGCTTGAAATCAAGAATTTTCACCCATTTAGTCGTTATAGCAACACTACGCACTCAGCGGTTCGCTGTTACCGTATCATTTCGTCGGTTTCCCTCCTCATTCTACGAGTCCTATACCCCAGGGCACCTTCTCGACCTTCGGTCTCACCTTGTCGCATGGACAGATCATCTAATTCTACTTCGCTGAAGTCTCAACCGTACAAGTAGTGATACTGCCTCAACATGATGCGTTTGTGGGACTCAAAAGGTTTGGGTGAACCTTTTGAGGATTAACTGCGTTTCACTAACAAGCTAACACACTCGACATGGTGCGTCTGTGGGACTCAAAAGGTTCAGTGAACCTTTTGAGGATTAACTGCGTTTTACCAACAAGCTTACACATTCAACATGGTGCGTTTGAGGAAACAGATCCACCGGTTGGACTTTTTTCAATTCATAGCCTAACTCTTGGTAGAGTTTGATATCACGCGCCATGGTGGCGACGTTACAGGAGATATAGGCGATGCGGTCAGCGCCTGTTTGGACACTTGCTTTGATGAAGCTTTCGGTTAAGCCCTTGCGTGGTGGGTCGACCAGGATAGCAGTTGGTTGGATGCCTTCCTTGAGCCAATTCTTCATGGCATTTTCAGCTGTGTCACAGACATAGTGAGCATTGGTAATGCCGTTTAAGCTAGCATTCTTCTGGCTATTCTCCACTGCTTCAGGGATAACCTCTACTCCATAGACTTCTTTGACATGCTTGGCAACTGACAAGCCAATGGTCCCAATTCCTGAGTAGGCATCAATCACGATATCCTCTGCTCTCAAGTCCGCAAAGTCAATTGCTGTCTGATAGAGCTTTTCTGCCATTTCGGTATTGACCTGGTAAAAGGCTGGTCCTGAGATTTGGAAGCTATTGCCCAACATTTGGTCCGTAATGTAATCCTGACCATAAAGAGTGCGCCATTCTTTTCCAAAAATCGCATTGGTATTCTGGTCATTGATATTTTGCATAACGGATTTGATGGCTGGGAATTGCTTGATCAACTGCTCGATCAACTGGTCCACACGGAACACCTTGGGACGAGTGGTCACCAAAATGACCATAATTTCTCCAGAATGGTGGCCACGACGAACGACGAGATTGCGAATCAAGCCAGATTGTTCCTTTTCATCATAAGGCTTGAGGTCAAACCGACGAATCAAATCCCGAAGTGCCAAGACCACTTGGTCAATGACTGGATCTTGGATATAGAAATCTTCAATCGGCATCAAATCATGAGAGTTCTTGCGAAAGAAGCCTGTCTCCACCTGACCATTGACACGACGAACAGGGACCTGAGCCTTGTTACGATACTGGACAGGGTGGTCCATCCCCAAGGTCAGGGGTACTTCGATATCAGAGATTCCTGCCATCTTGTAGAGGCTATCCTTGACCTGCTTGGCCTTGAATTTCAGCTGCTCCGGATAAGCTAGGTGACCCAAGTCAGCAATGCCGCTTCGCAAGTAAGCCAGGTCTAGTTCTTCATTGCGGTGAGGGGATTTTTCCAAGTACTCCTCTACTTTTCCGTAACCGATTTTCTTATTGACCTTGAGCACGCGCATGCGGATCACTTCTCCTGGCAGGGCATTCTCCACAAAAAAGACCAAGCCATCGACCTTAGCCACTCCTGCTCCTTCGTGAGTCAAATCGACAATCTCAACGGTTACAATTTCATTTTTCTTTAACATGGTGTTCAATCTTTCTACAAATTAAAAGGGATGGAGTTTTCAAAACTCCTATCCCCTTATTATATCATCTCAGTCCCATTTGGTACAATTTCTTTTTATAAGCATCGAAATCAACGAGCAATCCTTGGCCACCGTACATATCGTAGGCATCGACCCAATCCCCATTTTCTGGGATGGTCACTCGTTCAATTCCTTTTCCAGCACTTCCGACTAGTCCAAGTCCATTGGTCAATAGGAAAGAGAAAGGAACATTGGTAGACGTCATGGCAAAGACTTTCCCAAGGGCTTCAGATCCCGTAAAGAGTTTGGTTGGATCCTTGATCTGATGCATGATAGCGGACATGACCTCTTGTTGACGACGGGTCCGACCAAAGTCTCCTTCATCGTCCTTACGGAAACGCGAGTAATTGAGAAGGGTCCGGCCATCCATCCGTTGTTTTCCAACCTTGATGGTTTGCTGCGGAACGACACCGTCTTTCATGTTCAAATCATCTGGCACTTCTACTTCACTGACTTTTTCGCCATCAACCGTTGAAAACTGCGCATTCATCTCGACCCCATTTGGGAAGAGGGTATCGATCGCTGTCGCAAAGGTCTTGAAATCGACCATGGCGTAATATTGGATGTCAATGTCAAAGTTGTCTTTGAGCATCTGACGCACCAATTCAGCCCCTTGGTTGTTATTTTGCTCCCCGATGGTGAAGGCAGTATTGAGCTTCTGGTCATAGTAGCCATCATATTCAGGAATATTTTGCTGGCTGACTCCATCGATATGGACCAGTGTATCCCGCATGAAGCTGACCATCTTGATCTTGCCTTCTTTGTTATTGACATTGACCACCATGATGGAGTCTGTCCGGGTTTCATCTGACTTCTCACCGATCCGACCATCTGTCCCCAAGATCAGGATATTGACCCCATCTCTTGACTTCTTGCCGTTAAATTTCTCAACGACAGCAGGCTTGGCATCTTTCCCAGCTGGCTTACTGTTGAGGCCTTTCACAAACATAAAGACCATGCCACCGATAATGAGCAAGAAAAAGAGAGCAAGCCATTTGAGAATCCGCTTAACGCGGATCTTTTTCCGTGGTTTCTTAGGTATATCGCTCGTCGCAGCAACCGCTTTTTTCTTAGACTTTTTGCTACGTGATTGGTAAACAGGGAGATCCCCAATTGGTTCAGCAATCTCACCTTGCACTTCTTCTGTAGCGTCTACCTCAGGTTGAAGGGCTTCTGCTTCCTCATAAGCTCCTTGGCTCTTCTTGAGCAGGTAATTGTATTCTAGTTGTTCTCGTTCATTCAAATAATGAAAATTTGAGTATAAGTACTCTAATCGCTTTCGCTCATGGTGAGATAGAAAGTTGGATTCGTTACTCATCTTTTCTCCATTCCGTTATCTTTTAAGGTATAGACCTGATACTGACCCAGGACTTTTGTCTGAATGCCCAAACTGTCTAATTCTTGATAGGCAAATTGCAAAAGGTCAGGCGCTTCGTTTAGGAGGTCAATAATGAAAAAGTATTCTCCTAAAGCTGTTTTTAGGGGGCGACTTTCAATTTTGGTTAAATTGATCCCCCGCCACGCAAAAGTAGACAAACCTTTATAGAGGGCTCCTGCCAGGTTACTTGGCAAGGTCAAGGCCAAGCTAACTTTTTGAAGGGCCGGACTTAAAGTTTCTGAGATCGCTGGCTCTTTGGCCCCTAAAATCCAAAAACGTGTATAATTGTCCTCGATTTCTTGGATGTCTTTGGCCTGGACTTCCAATCCGTACTCACTGGCTGCTGCCAGAGGGGCAATCGCTACAATTTCCAAGTCTGGATGCTCTGCTACATAGCGGGCTGCATAGGCTGTTGAAGCCGTCATTTCCATAGCCACATCCGGATAATGGGCCCTTAGAAAAGCCTTCCCTTGGGCCAAGGCCTGTGGATGCGAATAGACCGTTCGAATGGGGCGGTCTTTTTTAGCCACCAAGAGCTGTTGCTTGATGGGATAGACCACTTCTGCAACGGCCTGGATGGTCCCTTGATGAAAGAGGTAATCAAAGGTCTCATGGACACTGCCTTCGATAGAGTTTTCAACGGGGACGACTGCAAAATCGATCTCTTGATTCTCATAAGCCTTGATGACATCTGTGATCGTTCGATAGGCGATACGTTCAGAAGTTGGAAAGCTATGAGTGGCCACATCATGGGTAAAAGATCCCTTGGGACCAAGATAGCCTACAAGCATCGAATAATCTCCGCAATTTCTTCAGGTGTTTTGTCCTCGACATCCACAATATGGGTAGCAATCGCTTCATACAAAGGCAAACGTCCATCAAAAATCTTCTTGAATTCTTCTTTTGTGTTGTTTAAAAAGAGGGGGCGTTGCATGGCTTTGTCATTCTGAATCCGGCTGTACAAGGTCTCAAAATTCACTCGCAAGTAAATATTATGCGGATTTTTTTCCAGAAGCGCACGGTTATGAGGATTGACGACAATCCCGCCTCCAGGGGAAATAATGGCTGCCTCGTTTTCCAACAAACGCTCCAGCATTTCAGCTTCGCGACGACGAAAGGCTGCTTCTCCTTCCACTGCGAAATAGTCATTGATCGACATACCGATCTCTTCAACAATTAATTCATCCATATCATGGAACTTTGGATCAAGAATCCGACCAACGGTCGTTTTCCCAGCTCCCATAAAACCAAGTAAAATTTTAGCCATGCAGTAATGTCTCCAAATCTTCAAAAAAACTAGGGTAACTGGTGTTGATGGCCTCTGCCCGATCCAACACCACATTTCCATCTCTCACCAATAAGGCAGCAATGGCAGCCATCATCCCAATCCGGTGATCACCAAAGGTCTCTAAGTCTGCTCCATGTAGGGGTGTCGGTCCAGTGATGATCATGCCGTCTTCCGTTGGCACGACATTAGCTCCCATGGCATTGAGGCTATCTGCTACGACCTGGATACGGTCCGTTTCTTTCACACGAAGCTCTTCAGCATCCGCAATCACAGTCTGACCATTTGCTTGTGTCGCTAGTAAAGCAATAATCGGCAATTCATCAATCAAGCGTGGAATCAACTCCCCATCAATTCGAATCCCTTTTAAGGACGAAGTCTTGACAGTGAGACTCGCAGAGACCGCTTTTTCATCGCGATCCTCCATGGTAAGATCTCCCTCCATTTCTTGAATCACATCGAGAATCCCTGTCCGCGTTTGGTTGATGCCAACATTTTCAATCTTGATCACACTATCTGGAAGAATGAGGCCTGCCACTAACCAAAAGGCTGCACTGGAAATATCTCCAGGAACGATGACTTCTTGACCTTGGAACTCTTGTCCACCCTTGATTCGGATGGTTTTTCCATCCACCTGGATCTCTCCACCAAATTGGCGAATCATATCTTCCGTATGGTCACGCGTCTTTTCCTTCTCGATAATCGTTGATTCACCCTCAGCCTGTAAAGCCGCAAAAATAAGAGCAGACTTAACTTGGGCCGATGCGACTGGCAAACGGTAATGAATGGGTTGAAGCTTATGTGTCCCTTTTTCATGTAAAGGCGGGCAATCGCGCTCTCCCTGACCAGCAATCTCTACCCCCATCTGACGCAGTGGGATCGCGACACGATCCATGGGCCGTTTGGAAAGGCTGTCGTCTCCAACCATGGTCACAACAAAATCCTGACCTGCTAGGACACCTGAAATCAAACGTATAGACGTTCCTGAATTGCCCATATCAAGGGGAGCGGTCGGAGCTTGAAGACCCTGAAAGCCTACCCCTTGAATCCGAATCACATCCCCATCATCCTGGATGGAGACTCCTAAATCACGAAACACCTGGATGGTAGAAAGCACATCTTCGCCTCGCAAGATATCATAGACCTTAGTTTCGCCCTTTGCAAGACTTCCAAAAATAATGGATCGGTGACTGATGGATTTGTCACCAGGGACTCGAATGGTTCCCTTTAGACCCTTGCTATTGGTTCTTAATTTCATTGCCATCTCCAGAGTGCTTTTCCACATATTCTATCATAAATAGGACATGAATTCAATTTTTGATCAAAAATTTGGAACAAAAAACGAATGTTTCCTAGTTTTTTTTGAGCCTCTTTTCTTCTACTGGCGAACGAAAATACCAGAGTCGAAATGACAACTCTGGTAGAAATTTCTACTTGTATAAATCTTGAATCGGCTCAAAGATGATCTTTTCAAGATCTGCAAGATAAATAGACAATTGTTGTTGTTTGGTGAAAAATTCATTCACAATCGGACTTGCTTGGATTTTTTCCATATAGTCCTTCATTTCTTGTTGCACAGCTTCTGTTGGAAGTTGACCGGATTGCATCAAGCCTTGTAGTTGATTTTGGAAAGCGACGTATTCGTCAAACAGCTTTTTCGCTTCTGGATTTGCTTCGATCGCTTGTTTGCTTTCTACGACAGCCTTGTATTCAGGAAGATCTCGAAGGGTCCGAGAGAGTTCATTTGCTACATCATAAATATTTGCCATTTTCTAGGCTCCTTTACTGATAAGATACCTCTATTATACTTCTTTTCCCTCAATATTCCTAAAATGAAGCAGGCATTTTGACGCAAATCCTTCTGTAGACCTAGCGAGCAAGGACGGTATAAGATGTCGCTTGGCTGATCAATGTTTGAGCCCGCTCTTGATCCTCTGCATTTTTGAAGGTCAGCTGCAAAATCCCGTGGATATCTTCACGATTCTCTTCATTGATGTGAATATTAACCAAGGAAATCCCTTGTAGGAGTTGTAAGATTTCGAGGATCACACCTTCCTGATCGGGGACATCGATAAAGAGATCATAGGCACTATCGCGTCCAGCACGCTGATGGATCTGCATTTCTTTTCGGTGCTTCCGCCCTTCATGGAAAAAAGACCAAATAGCCTCTTCGTTATCGGCTTGAATGGTCTCAGCCACCTGATCCAAACGGTCTTTGAAATCTTCAATCCGCTCTAATATCGCTTGAGGGTTGGACAAGAGAATAGAGGTCCACATGCCTGGCTCACTTTCCGCAATCCGTGTCATATCCCGAAAGCCACCAGCTGCAAAACGGCGGGTCATTTCATGCTCTTCCCCATAAGCTACGGCCTGCTCGACCAGAGTCGAGGCTAAAATATGAGGAAAATGGCTGATCTGGGAAGTCACCCGATCGTGTTCCTCGGCATCGATTTCAATAAAGCGGGATCCCAATCCACTCAGAAGCTCTTTCAACTCTTCCATGGCACCTCCTGTCGTCAAGCTGGAAGGGGTAAAAATATAATAGGCATTTTCAAATAAGGTTGCATCTGCCGCTGCTGCACCTGTCTTATGACTACCAGCCATGGGGTGTCCTCCCACAAAGCGTACGGCCTTATCTGTAAATACCTTTTCAGCTTGTGCAACAATTTCTGCCTTGGTAGAGCCTGCATCAGTCACCAGTACCTGGTCTTTCAAATTCAGGCCAGCTAAGGTTCCTAAGTAAGACTTGGTTTGCTTAATCGGAAGCGCCAAAATAATAATATCCGCTAAAGGGGCAAAGGCTGCGAAATCATCCGTCACTTGATCAACCATTCCTCTTTCAAGGGCGATGGTTCGAGACGCTTCACTACGATTGTAACCAAGAACGGTCACATTTGGGTGGGCCCTCTTAATGCCTAGCGCAAGTGAAGCACCAATCAAGCCCAACCCTGCAATATAAACAACTTTCTTCTCCAAAGGAAAACTCTTTCTCTTAAAAATTCTTAGTAAATTCTCGGTGATTAGCAACAGCTTCTTTCAATTCTTCCAAGTTATCGGATGAGAATTTTTCAAGCACTTCTGTAGCAAGGACCGTTGCGACCACTGCTTCCATCACCACTCCTGCAGCTGGTAGAGCCGTTGGGTCGCTGCGCTCAACCGTCGCCTTATAAGGCTCATGAGTTTCAATATCCACACTCATCAAAGGTTTGTAGAGGGTCGGAATAGGCTTCATGACGCCACGAACTAGAATGGGCTCACCGTTGGTCATCCCCCCCTCAAAACCACCAAGGTTATTGGTGCGACGGGTATAGCCACCTTCTTCAGACCAGATGATTTCATCCATGACTTGACTACCTTTTAGGCGACCTGCATCAAAACCAAGACCAAACTCAACTCCCTTAAAGGCATTGATAGAGACCACTCCCTGAGCGATTTTGGCATCCAATTTCTTGTCCCATTGAACGTAGGATCCTAGTCCAACAGGCACACCACCAACCAAGGTTTCCACAATTCCCCCGATGGTATCACCATCTTTTTTAACTTGGTCAATGTAGGCCTTAACGGCTTCTTCTTGTTCTGGCACAACGATCGAAACTTCCGACTTCGCTGCCTTTTCCTTGATTTCTGAAACGGTTAGATTCTCGGGAATTGCAATCTCAATTCCCCCAAAATTAACAATGTGGCTGGCCACTTCAACGCCGATTTCTTCTAAAATCCGTTTAGCAACTGCACCAACGGCTACACGCATGGTCGTCTCACGGGCAGAAGAACGCTCTAAGGAATTACGAAGATCGTCAAAACGGTATTTCATCCCTCCGACTAGATCGGCATGACCAGGACGTGGCTTGGTGATCTTACGCAGATTTTTCTTTTTCTCTTCGACCGGTGCTACATTCATGATCTCCAGCCATTTTTGGTGATCCAAATTGGTCACATTCAGAGTAATCGGGCCTCCCATGGTCAAACCATGACGGACCCCTGATGTGATCTCGACACGGTCACTCTCGATTTTCATCCGAGCACCACGACCATAGCCACCTTGTCGACGTTTGAGCTCTTTATTAATATCCTCTTCAGATAAAGGAAGGCCTGCCGGAACCCCCTCGATGATGGCTGTTAGTCGAGGCCCATGGGACTCTCCTGCTGTTAAATATCTCATACGACCTTATTCCTTTCTTTCTAAAAAGTCCTTCATTTCTTGAAGAGGGATTTGATGAATCGCTGCTTGCCCTAACTCTGGAACAATTACTAATTTCAAGTTCGTCCCACGCGCTTTTTTGTCATGGGTCAAGGCTAGATAAAGGGCTTCTTTATCCCAGTTCTCGTAGGTCACCGGAAGGCCAAATTTCAGGCACATTTCTTCGATTTTTTGAGTGATTCCCTTTGGCATCAAGCCCTTTTCTTCTGCAACTCGGGAGAGCTGCACCATGCCCATACTGACGGCTTCTCCATGCATAACTTGCCCATAACCAGCTGTCGCTTCAATAGCATGTCCAATAGTATGACCAAAATTGAGATACAGTCGAATACCATTGTCCAGCTCATCTGCCACAACATGGTCTCGCTTCACCAGGCAAGAATGGGAAATGATGCTCTCTGCATGCTCTAAAATACTCTGGACAGAACCATCCATGGCTTCCAATTCTTCCCAAAGTTCCGTATCTTGGATGAGACCGTACTTGATGACTTCGCCCATCCCCTCGATCAATTCACGTTGCCCCAACGTGCTCAACACTTCAGGATCAATAAACACACCATCTGGTTGAGCAAAGGTCCCCACCATGTTTTTGGCAAGTGCTGTGTTGACTCCCGTCTTTCCCCCGATAGAAGAATCCACCTGTGCGGTCAAGCTAGTCGGGATCTGAACAAAGGAAATTCCCCGCATATAGGTAGAGGCAGCAAAACCAGCCAAATCACCAACTACGCCACCCCCAAGAGCAACGATTCCATCACTGCGCGTCATGCCTTGGGTAGCTAGAAAGTCATAAACTTTTGAAACAGTGGTTAGATTCTTACTGGCTTCCCCTTGAAGAAACTCAAAGCGCACCACTTGAAAACCAGCTTTCTCAAGGCTCTTCTCTACGATAGACGCATATAACTTAGCTACACGGTTATCGGAAATAATAGCGACTTTTTTATCGCCCCAAAGAGTGCGCAACCAATCTCCAACCTGGTTGAGACCACCTCTTTCAATCACAATATCATAGGAATGTCCTGGAATAGGTACCGATACGTTCATAGGAATCTCCTTCACGTTTTTCTTTGATTCTATCTTATCATGAAATAGGGCACATGTCTCAATCAAAATGAAAAAGAGACTAGAGCAAGACTGTTTTTTAAAAAATCAGTTCCTGTTCTAATCTCATAAAGCTTTTTCAATAGGAAAAGGTAAAACCCTCTCTTAGTCACATACAAATTGGCGATATTCTGTTGTCAATGCTTCCCATACAGACTCTGTAGGAAATACTTTCCCAGTCATTAATTCAAAGGCAGCTTCAGCTTGATAAAAGAGCATTCCCAGCCCATTTACCCTCTGGTTTCCTTGATTCACTGCTAATTGCAGAAAGGGGGTCACTGCTGGATAGTAAGCCATCTCTACGATTAAGGCCTGTGGGGGAAAGGTCAAGTGACTCGCTATCGGAAGAGATTGACCATCCATCCCAACACCAGTGGCATTTAAGATAAGATCAGCTTGATTAAAAGAGTTTTGAACTTCTTCATCTTTCTCAATCGCATACAATTCTATCGAGAAATCAAAGCCATCTTCAATTAACTGAACTATTGAACGATAATGAACCAATCTCTCCTCTCTCACAAAGACAAGGATACGTTTTACACCTAGATGAATCGCCTGTGCAATAATCGCTAAAGCTGCACCACCTGCACCTAAGAGAACCATTGTTTTTCCCTTAATAGAGAAAGCAGGAGGTAAACTGCGAAAGAAACCAATCCCATCTGTATTATAGCCTTTAAGCTTGCCAGCACGGTGAACAATGGTATTGACAGAACCGATCTTTAGGGCCATCTCATCCACTTCATCTAGATAAGGAAAGACCTTCTGCTTATAGGGCATGGAGATATTGGCTCCAATCATATCCAACTTACGAATTTGGCTGATGGTGCTTTCTAAGTCTTCTTCAGCAATATCCCAAGCTAGATAAGCAGCATTGGTCGCTGTTAATTCATAGGCTAGATTATGGATAAAAGGAGAGATACTATGACGAATGGGATGGGCAATGACTGCAGCCATCCGAGTATAGCCATCAATCTTCATTCAATAACTCCCGAATTCTTCTCATATTTTCAAGAGGGATTTGACCAGGAGCACTTCCCTCTCCAACTCTAGCATAAGACCAAGAAGATCCTGTCAAATCAGCTGTCAAACGTGAAATTTTCCCGACCTTGCCCATGGAAATGGTGACATACTCTTGCTCAGGATTCAGCGTCTTGAAACCACGCGTAAAATTCATCAAATCAAGGACATCTTGTTCATTGTGGGCCATAACGGATACCTTGACTAATTTTGGAGAAAAACTGGTCAATTCCGATAAGATCTCCATCATATTTTCCGGTGTCTCTTGGAAATTGTGGTAGCTGAGAACAAGATTTGAAAATTCCAACATCTCTTCAAAGACTTCACGGTGACTATAATACTCGAAATCGATATAATCCGGATGATAGATGGATTGAATATCTTTCAGAATCCCAACATATTCCTCGTTGGTCAGCTCCATCTCTCCACCTTCAGCTCGAGTCCGCAAGGTGAATAAAATCTCGCGTCCAGCAAATTTCTCAAAAACTGCAGGAGCAACGGTTAAGATCTCGTTTTTTTCTAAAAAGTCCGCACGCCACTCAATGACATCTGCATCCTCGTAACGCGAACTATCTAGTTGTTGCGCCTCTTCTAAGGAGCGAGGCATAATCGAAACAACTAACTTCATACATCCACCCTAATCGTAAATACTTTTAAGTAATTACTACTTTCTTCTTTCTTGTTCCATCGAAAATCACCCGGAAGTCCGTATTCCGCTACATAGCGATGCTTACGTCCTTGAAATCCCTTTTCGATTTGTTTTTTAAATTTATCTTTGTTGACATTTGCCGCATTGGTACTGAGAATCAAGGTCCCACCTGGATTTAAAATCTCAAGAGCCTCGCTGACCAATCGATGATAATCTTTAGCGACTGAAAATGTCCGTTTTTTATTCCGCGCAAAACTAGGCGGATCGAGCACGATCACATCATAGCTTAGGTCATGGCGTTTGGCATATTTGTAATAGTCAAAGACATCCATCACGACAAAACGATGAGCATCCAGCGCCAAACCATTTGCCACAAAATGCGCTTCTGATAATTCTCTACTTCTCTTAGCCAGATCGACCGATGTTGTCTCAACTGCTCCACCCATTGCCGCAGCCACAGAGAAGGCCGCCGTATAGGAGAACATATTGAGCAAGGACTTGCCAGCTGCTAAGCCCTCTACCAAGCTACCTCGAACTTCATGCTGATCCAAAAAGATTCCCGTCATCAAACCATCATTGAGAAAGACTTGGTAAGAGACCCCATTTTCAAGAACCAAAAATTCTTGCGGAGCTTCTTCTCCATAGACATGAGCCGATTCATAGTCCAAGCCTTTAAAGCGAATCTTTTCATAACCGCCTCGAACTTCTGGGAAAGCCTCTTGAAAGGCCACTAGAATGGTTTCCTTGATCTGAAATACAAAGGGATTGTACCAAGAAAAGACAACAAACTCACCATACAAGTCAACCGTGAAGCCACCAAAACCATCTCCCTCTTGGTTAAAAAGACGAAAGGCTGTCGTCGTTTCATCCGCATAATAAGAACGACGGTATTGCTTGGCCTTGATGAAAAGCTTTTTAAAAAAGTCTTGATCAAAAGTGACCAACTCTTGTGAAACAAACCATCCAATCCCTTTATTTTGTTCAGATAAGTATCCGACCCCGAGGGATTGTCCATCTCCTGAAAGCAATTGAACCGCTTGATCCAAAGCAGGAAGTGAGTCAAAATCTTGCTTTTCAAGAAGAGATTGTCCTTGTTTGATTTTTGTTGCGACTTGGCGACTGACTGTGAGTTTTTTCATACCCTCTATTATAGCAAAAGTCTGAGGTTTTCACAAAGGGAGGCTTTATTTACTAGAACTTTTTTTGTTATTTTATTTCAGCTCTTATCCTTTAGCTTTTTACGATTTCATATACCTGATCTTTCCTATTTCTTTCCTCTGCTTTACAGTCATTTTTTTCTTTCTCCATAAAATTGTGGTATACTTGTATATGAAAATTTTTAGGAAATAAGACAAGGAAGTAACATTTTGTGAAAAAAATTACGAATTCGATACTCAATTTCATGAGTACCAGACTAGGATTTGTCTTGACCCTTCTGTTGCTCTACTGGTTCAAAACCATGTGGGCCTATTCAGTTGATTTTAATTTAGACATTCAGGGACCGTATCAGATTTTTCTAGCAGTGATCAACCCATTGCCGATCAGTTTGCTCTTCATCGGTCTAGCACTCTATATCAAACGAACCAAGCTCTTTTATAGTTTGGCCTTTGGGATCTACCTTCTCTTATTTATTTGGTTGATTTCCAACTCCATCTATTATCGAGAGTTTACAGACTTCGTAACGGTCAATACCATGTTGGCTTCCAGCAAGGTTTCTGCTGGTCTCGGAGCTGCTGCTTTAGAATTGTTCCGCCCTTGGGATGTGATCTACATTCTAGATTTCCCTATTCTAGCTTTCTTCTTCTTTAAGAAATGGATTCGAATGGACAATCGTCCCTTCAATAAACGAGCTAGTTTTGCGGTTACCTCTTTATCAGCCATGCTCTTTTCGGCCAACCTTTTCCTTGCAGAAATTGACCGACCTGAGCTCTTGACTCGTGGGTTCTCAAACTACTATGTCGTTCGTGCCCTAGGCTTACCAGCCTTTCTAGGTTACAGTGCTAATCAGACCTATGCTGCTAACAAAGAACGTTCCAAGGCTTCCGAAGCAGATCTAAAACCGGTGGAAGAATATATCCAACAGCATTATGCCAAGCCTAATCCTGAGTACTTTGGAATGGCCAAAGGCCGTAACGTCATCTACATTCACTTGGAAAGTTTCCAACAATTCTTGATCGATTACAAGTTGAAAGTAGATGATAAAGAATATGAAGTAACGCCTTTCTTAAATTCACTTTACCACTCGAAAGAAACCTTTGCCTTTTCAAACGTCTTTAACCAAGTCAAGGCAGGAAAAACGTCCGATGCTGAGACCATGATTGAAACTGGGCTCTTTGGACTCAACCAAGGTTCCTTTATGGTGAACTATGGTGGAACCAATACCCAACAGGCTGCACCATTTATTCTTTCAAAAGATGGTTACAACTCGAGCGCTGTTTTCCACGGGAATGCTGGAAGTTTCTGGAACCGAAATACCGCCTATAAACAATGGGGCTACAATTACTTCTTTGATGCCAGCTACTTCACCAAACAAAACAGCAGCAATTCCTTCCAGTATGGTCTTAATGACAAATACATGCTCAAGGATTCCATCAAATACCTAGAAAGATTGCAACAACCTTTCTATACTAAGTTCATTACGGTTTCCAACCACTATCCTTATACGACCAGCTTGTCAGGAGATGATCTTGGCTTCCCTCTAGCTAAGACACAGGACGAAACCATCAATGGCTACTTTGCGACCGCTAACTACCTAGATTCTTCGATCAAGGCCTTCTTTGATTACCTGAAAGAATCTGGTCTTTACAAAAATTCCATCATCGTTCTCTATGGGGACCACTACGGAATTTCAAACTCCCGCAACCCAGCTCTTGCTCCTCTACTTGGTAAGAACTCTGAAACGTGGTCAAGTTATGACAATGCCATGTTGCAACGCGTACCTTATATGGTAGTTATTCCAGGTATGGATAAGGGTGGCATCATTGATACCTATGGTGGCGAAATTGATATGCTCCCAACCTTGGAACATTTGCTAGGCATTGAATCCAATAAATTCCTCCAAGTTGGTCAAGATATGCTCTCTCCAGAACATGATCAAATCGTCGCCTTCCGCTCCGCTAACTACTTTGTAACTCCAGAGTATACGAGCTATAGTGGCCGGACCTATTACACCAAAACAGGTGAGGAAATCACCAACCCAGACGAAAAAACCAAGGAAGAACTGGATAAGATTAGGGAAGCTGCTAACCTGCAATTGAAGATTAGCGATAGCATCCAGACCGGTGATCTCCTTCGCTTCTTCAAAGGCAATGATCTTGGAAAAGTCAATCCAGAAGATTATTCCTACACCAATTCCTTCAAGGCATTGAAGAAGATTGAAAAGGAAAAAGGTGACAAATCAACCAGCCTTTATAACCAACGTGGCAACCAGTCTACCGTTGATCTCTTCAAGGCACCAACTTATAAAGAATTGCACCCAGAAGATGATAGTTCTTCCTCAACAGAGACCAGTAGCAGTTCTTCTAAATAAAAAGAATCCCTGAGTTTAAAAACTCAGGGATTTTGTGATTTCTTTAAAAAGATTACGCTTTACCTTCATCTAGGACTTCAAAAACAGAAGCTGTTAAATTCTCCACATAGAATGGTCGTTTATGACGACTATTCCCAACCATCAATTTCAATTTATTTGAATTTTGGAGGTAATAAGGAAGTCCGCTGGCGTTGAAGATGACCAAGTACTTCTTGTCTCCTGTAAGTTCAAATATCAGAAGTCCACTACAATCAGTTGCAGATTGGATAAAGACTTGTTGGTAGATTTTATCGTAGCTTTCAAGCCCTAAGACAGGAAGACTTGTCTTCAAGGCGATCAAGCTTCGGATATAGGCAATTGATTCCTTGTTTTGACTGACCAGATCCCAGTTGACCTGATTCACAAAATCTGGAGCATTGTAGGAATTCATGGCCCGTTCACGATCCAAAGGAGTGATTTCTCCATCAGGACCTGTCGCTACCAATTTGGTCCTCATGAACTCTTGACCCAATTGCATAAAGGTCATGCCCTGAAAGAGCAGATTCATAGCCGTAGCCAACTCTGAGCGCTTGACCAATCCTGCTACTTTTTCATTCGGATGAAGGGTCTGAAGCAAGTCATAGAGATTATAATTGTCATGAGCCTCCACATAATTCAAGACCTGATTGGGACTTAAATAATTGCCAAGCTCTGCACTACCTAAAACAGCACGCGCAACGATATACTCTGTTGATTTTCTGCTGACAAAGCCACGTTTGATGGAACCATAAACCTCAGCCCCTTTAATGGCATCGCGCTCCGTATCATTGAAGAATCCAATTCGAGGCAATTGCGCTGCATTGTCCTTCTTAGCCTTGTCTTCTGGTGCGAGACCTGTCCCCATGTCCCAACCTTCTCCGTAAAGGAGAATACGAGGATCCAGAGCATCCATAGCCTCCCGAATAGCATTCATCGTCCTTACATCGTGAATGCCCATCAAATCAAAGCGGAAGCCATCGATCTGGTACTCCTTGACCCAGTGCGTGAGGGAATCAATCATGTACTTGCGGTACATTTCATGCTCACTAGCCGTTTCATTCCCAACACCTGTCCCATTTTGGAAGCGACCATCTGGCTCCATCCGGTAATAATAATCGGGTACTGTATTTTGGAAAGGACCATGCTCGGTCGAGTAGATATGATTGTAGACCACATCCATGACCACAGAAATTCCTGCCTCATGATAAGCCCGGATCATGGTTTTGAGCTCTTTCATGGTTTGTTTCGGATTGGATGGATCCGTCGAAAAGCTAGTTTCTGGTGCAGAATAATTCTGAACGTCATAGCCCCAATTGTAGGTCACACGGCCTTCTTCGTCGTACTGTTTAAAGCGGTCAGAGATCGGCTGCAGTTGCACGACATTGACCCCTAACTGACGGATATAATCAAAGGCAGTTGCATCACCATGGCTATTGACTGTTCCTTCTTGGCAAGCCCCCAGATAGGTCCCACGCAAAGACTCGTCCACACCTGATGTCGGTGACTTGGTCAAATCCCGAAGATGCATCTCATAAATCACTGCTTGACAAGGATTGTCCAAGCGCCAAGGAGTTGCATCGGCGCCTTTTTTAGGACCCCAATCAAACTGACGATCTGCTCTTGAAAGAATGGCAGAGCGCATCCCATCCGCTGTCGTTGCAATGCTATAAGGATCGCGCGTCACTTGAGTATGGTGTTCAAAATGCACACGATATTGATAAGCCATGCCACTTAAATTTCCTAAAAAATCTAAAATCCAAACACCGTGGGTATTTTCTGGGTGGTAGCTAGACTCTTGTTTGCCTCGTGTCATTGGCATGCTCTTCCAAATAGGCGCATCCAAGTCTGTAGATTGATAGAGCAACAATTCAACTTTCTTGGCAGTAGGTGCCCATAGTTTAAAGCAATGCTCCCCTTCTTCCTCACGATGACCAAGCCAGCCTTGATACGCCCATTTAGCATCAAACTCTCTAGGACGCATCGCCATATCGTAGGCATGAGGCTGACGATGGCTGTAGGCATGACTCGTCAAAGCAGCTTGCAAAGAATAATAAACTGTATCGTCTCCATCGAGAATCCACACTTCTCGAACATGCCCTTCTGGTAAGAGTTCGATTTCAAAATCACGGGTCTTGGTGAGCCAATCCCCTTCTTTAACCAGGACATGGCCCCGGTTCAAGGCATCCTCACTCTCGTATACCAGATTTCCCTCTACTCCAAAATAATCCAACTTGGAGAAAGAGACTGATTTTCCTTCTACTTGATCCTGCCACTGCCACATATCATAGGCAAAATAATTTCCTTTTTGCTTATGAAAATGAAGCTTTACATGGTATTGTCGCATAACATTTTCCTATTTCCAATTTAATACCGAAGGAACCATCCGCTTGTAAAACACGTAACGGACTCCAACTATTTGTTTTTATTCTTCAGATGGGTGAACCAAAGCATCGTTGTTGATTTCATCAATATTTGCAAAGAATTCCAAGTGATTATGGAAGACTTCCAATTCAACTGGAGTATCTCCTCCGTATTCCCCATCTAGATTGATGCGGAATGGTTGAGCATTTTTCCCTAACATTTCGATCGTCAACTTCTTGGTCTTGAGATATTCTACATTTTCATCGTGCACATGCTTGCCTCCATTAATGGCCTGAATCATCAAGGACAACATGTTAAAGAGCTTAGCAGTTTTTACGATAATCAAGGTAAAGTTCCCATCATCAAGCTTAGCATCTGGCGCAACACTTTCAAAACCAGCAATCGAGTTGGTAAGAGCCACAAAAATCATAGACGCTGGCCCTTCAAAGACACCATTGTCGTGCTCAATCCGCACCTTACGAGCCTTGTTTCGTGGCAACATTTTAGCAGCTTCTGCCACATAGGCAAAGTAACCCAAGCGAGATTTAACACTACTTGGAACACTGAAGGTCAATTCTGTCATGGTTCCTGCTGCAGCAATGTTGATGAAATACTTACTGCCATAGGCACGACCAATATCCATCTGAATGGTTTGATTCTTTTCGATAATGCGAGCAGCCGCCACAGGATCACCCATCGGGATCTTCAAGGCACGCGCATAGTCATTGGTGGTACCAGTCGGGATAAAGGCCATCTGCGGACGATTTTCCAGACCTGCAACCCCATTGACCACTTCGTTAATCGTACCATCTCCACCAGCGGCAATGATTAAATCAAAGCCTGCCTTAGCGGCTCTTTCTGCTTCATTTTGGGCAGAAAATGGTTCTGGAGTCGTTTGATAAGCGCTAGTTTCATAGCCCACATCTTCGAGTACGTCCAAGACTTCCGCAATATTTTTCTTGATAATTTCTTGCCCAGAGGTCGGATTATAAATTAAACGGGCTTTTTTGATTCGTTCTACCATAAAGATCCTCTATAAACTTTCAAGCCAGGCCTCATCTTCTACCTGGATTCCTAATTCTTGTGCTTTGGTTAACTTGCTACCAGCGTCACTACCTGCAACGACCAAATCTGTTTTTTTGGAAACCGATCCAGTTACCTTAGCGCCCAGACTTTCTAATTTTGCCTTGGCTTCTGAACGCGTGAGTCGCTCTAGCTTCCCAGTCAAAACGACTGTCATTCCTGATAGGGCCGCATCAGCAGCGACTTTTTCACCAAGATAAGCCATATTGACACCAGCTTCTTTGAGCTCTTGCAAGAGACGCTTGGATCCTTCTTGCGCGAAATAACTCTTAAGGCTTTCAGCCACGACCATACCGAGACTATCAATGCTGGCAATCCGTTCTGGATCAGCTGTAGCCAGTTGATCGAGGTCATGGAATTCTTGGAGTAAGATTTGACTGACCTTGCTTCCGACATGGCGGATTCCCAAACCAAAGAGCAACTTTTCAGCTGAATTCTCTTTTGAAGCTTGAATGGCTTCATAGAGTTTTTCAGCCGATTTTTCTTTGAAGCCTTCTAAGGTCAATAGATCCTCTACAGTGAGCCGGTAGATCCCAGCTACATCCTCTACCAACTGAGCCGCGAAGAGTTTCTCTACAACAGCTGGACCCAAGCCTGTAATATTCATAGCATCCCGACTTGCAAAGTGGTTCAATCCCTCCTTAATCTGAGCTGGACAGAGCGGATTGATACAGCGAAGGGCCACCTCATCCTCGAAATGAAGCAACTCACTCTGGCAGCTCGGACAATGAGTTGGAATGGCTAATGCTTGATCAGAGACTCGCTTATCTTTAACAACACGCAAGACCGCAGGAATGATATCACCCGCCTTGTAGACAATGACGGTATCATCCTGATGAATGTCTTTTTCAGCAATATAGTCCACATTGTGCAAGGTTGCCCGACTAACAGTGGTTCCGGCTAGCTGGACTGGAGTTAGATTGGCAGTTGGGGTCACAACTCCGGTCCGTCCAACCGTCCAATCCACCGATAAGATTTTCGCTTCTTTTTCTTCAGCTGGAAACTTATAGGCGACAGCCCATTTAGGAGCTTTTACGGTAAAGCCTAGTTCTTCTTGAACAGCTAGGTCATTGACCTTGATGACGATCCCATCGATATCGTAGGGAAGATCCTCTCGAAGCTGAGCTACTTTTTGGATGAAGTCCCAAATTTGCTCCATATCCTCAGCCAGCACTCGCTCTTGGTTCACGACAAAGCCTAAGCGGGCTAATTTCTCAAGCACGCCTTCCTGACTGCTTTGATCAGTTGGACTCACTTCTTGATACAAGAAGGTTGCGAGATTTCTCTTGGCCACGATTGTCGTATCCAATTGGCGAAGCGTTCCTGCAGCAGCATTTCGTGGATTTGCAAACTCCGGCTCGCCGTTTTCTTGACGGATCTGATTGACCCGATCAAAGGAAGCCCGTGGCATATAGCACTCGCCTCGAACTGTAATGTTCACTGGCTCTGGTAACACTAAAGGAATGTCCTTGACCCGCTTGAGGTTCTCTGTAATATCCTCACCGACAGAACCATCCCCACGTGTCGCTCCTGTTACAAGGACACCCTTTTCATAGGTGAGGGAAATGGACAAACCATCGATCTTCAACTCGCATACATAGCTGATGGAAGGAAATTCCTTCCGGACACGCTGATCAAAAGCTTCTAATTCTTCACGTGAAAAAGCATCCTGCAAACTATAAAGGGGATACTGGTGCTGGTATTTAGTAAAGCCTTTTAAAACCACACCACCTACACGGTGAGTTGGACTCTCTGGTAAGATCTCATCTGGATGAGCGATTTCTAGTTCCACCAACTCCCGATATAATTGATCATATTCACTATCTGAAACAGATGGAGCGTCTTTTGTGTAATACTCATAAGCATAGCGATTGAGTAATTCCACTAATTCTTTCATTCTGGTTTTCATGTTCTTATTTTATCATAAAATCTTAATTTAGCCTTGAATTTACTGCATTCTTAGCATGAAAAAAAGGAGCCAAAGCTCCTTTTTCTTATTTTGTAAAATCAATCCGTTTAGAAAGTTGATTGATCACAATCGCTCCAAAAATCAAGGATGCAAATTCACCCACTCCCATGGTCAACCAGTTATAGAAGAATGGTTGGCCTTGAAGGTAATAAAGTTCCAAGGCAATCGTAAACATGGAAATAGAAAAGAAAATCGCAAACAAGAAATGGTCCAATCGAATAAGACCGTCAAACAAGAACTTGTTTTTAAAACGACCAAATAGAATGAGTCCAAGTCCTAAGAAGACAAAGGTTGAACCTCCACCAACAAAGACATCGATCCACCCAAAACTAAATAAGTTAGCAATCATACAACCAAGAGTCACTCCAATCAAGTACTTCTTATTGTAAAAAGCTAAGAAATTCATCATCTCCGAAACACGGAATTGATAGCCATAGTAGGCCATAGCATTGAGAGGTGGGGTAATGGTCAATACGATATAAATCGCAGCAACAATGGCAATTTGTGCCATATCACGAGCAGTTAACTGTTTCATCTATTCTCCTTTAGCGGTTTTCCCGCGTGTAATATGCTTGGCGAAAGGATCTTAAGCACCAAGGGTTGAAGGTTTGATTTCTTCAACCTTTCAAGTATAGCATATTTTGAGGTTTTATGGTAGACTGAATTTATGAAAACACTAATTAAAAAATTTTTTGATAATGAGATTTTATCCTATCTCTTTTTTGGAGTTGCCACAACCATTGTTTCCGTAGGAACCCGCCTCTTCATCTATCATGTGTCTCGTGATGAACGATTAGCGACCGCAATTGGAAACATTGCCGGGATCCTCTTTGCCTTTGCGACCAACGATACCATCGTCTTTAAGCAAGAAAGAAAGGGCTGGTTTCAGCGCTTGATCCGATTTGCGATTGCGCGCTCTGGGACCTTTATACTAGACATGGCCTTGACCGAGATTTTTGTCAAGCAATTCCCAGGAATTATCGGGCAATTTGTCCACAACAACAAGAGTCAAATCAATCTAATTGAAACTCTCTTTGCGCAAGTTGCTATAGTGGTCCTCAATTACGTCTTTAGTAAACTCTTTGTCTTTAAAAATAAAAACAAGGCTTGAAACGATTGTTTCAAGCCTTATTCTTTTAAACTTCTATACTTGCATGCTCTGCACTTAATTGATAGATGGTGCCTTCAACCCCAAAATAATCCTTGGCTAGCTCTTTCAATTCCTGCATATCTGTTTGTGCACGTTTGGCCTGCTCCTCATCAATGGCTTCAATAACCAAAATAGCATCCTTGGTATCTTCCGTTAGCATGGTTCTTTGAGCCTCACGCCAATTCAAACAACGGCAAACGGCGCCTTCTTGGTCGTAGTAGATGATCTCCCCTTCCAAAGCTGGCGCATCTTCGTCAGCTCCTAATGGAAAGAAAGGTTCGCCTCCTTTCGCTTGACCTAGAGAGAGGCCACCCACCAATTTATCCATATCTTCTCCCCCACAAGGAAGGGCATAAGCCATAGACACACTATTGTAAAGATCCACCAACGGATTAATCGGATAGAATTCACGCCCCTGGTGAACCCGTTTTAAGAGTGCCTCGATGGAAGATCGGGCTCCTTTTTTTGTTTTAAACTTGCTAAAAGCTTGGCGCCACTCTTGGACAAATTCACTCTGGGTATAGTTTTCTTCATCGATAAATTCCCATGCTCGCTTGGTACCCTTGTCCAACAATTCTTTGAAATAAGGATCCTTGGCTTCATCTACTGTATTATCAATACCATACAAGGACATCACTGTAATGCTAGCTGTTGGAAATAAATCCCAAAATGCTTGATCGACTGTTACTTTCATTGCTTTACCTCACTATAATTTCTTTTTTGACCTTTTTTAACTAGTTCCCAATCTAGGGTAATATTCTCACGAACTCGGATCAGATACTCCTCTAACTGTGCGACTTCTTCTTTGGAAAATCCTTTTAAGGCAGTTGCCTCAGAATAAAGATGCTCCCCTAAAATGAAGGGGTAAATCTTCTTGCCTTTTTCAGTTAATTCCCATTCCTTTGTTTTAAGGTTTTCACCCTTTGGGCGCTGTTGAATCATTCCTCGTTCTTCTAGTCTTTTTACGGATCGGGCAACAGTTGAGCGATCTACTTTTAAGAGCTCAGAGAGTTCTTCCTGAATCATTCCAGGTTGCTCCGCAATTCGCACCAGGTAAAGGTATTGACCACGCGCCAAATCCAAATCTCGAAATTCAATATTTGCTATAGAATCCAGAGCTCGCGCAATGATGCCTATCTCACGCAAAATACTCATCTCACTCCTCCTTTCCTATTGACATTAGCATAACACATTTTTGTTGCAAATGCAACAAAATAGATAAGAAAAAAAGAGGCTGGGACAAAAGTCCTAGCCTCTCATTTGTTT